>WJJB01000489.1 GCA_014729935.1 Candidatus Bathyarchaeota archaeon
CGATATATGCAGGAAGAACGTCTCAAGCGCAGAGTATTACTGCCACGATTGCAAGACCATCTTCTGCGATGCTTGTGTAATCTCTGAAAAGGAAAGCATCACGGTGTGTTCGGAATGTGGCATGAATTTACTTGCAGTGGATACAAGGACTGGTGAATATTACTGCAAACAATGTCATGATGATGGTGTAATTGAATCAAGATTGGTTCCAGTCGTTCACGAGAAGAACGTGTGTCCGAATTGCAAGGCAAGTAACACTTCCGATATCATTGAATTGAAATCCAAGTTAAAGGAGAAATATAAGAACGTCGTGCTTGATTGCAGGAACGTGTTGGATGATTTTCACAATTTTGCAAATTTCTTGAGTCTAGTCAAGCAAAAAATGCTGAAGATTAGGCTAGAGCAACCAAGGATAGTCCTTGACCTGACCATGGAAGATGAGATGATCTCGGTCATGAAAGAAGCGGTTGCCATCCAGCAGCGCATTCTCAATCGGTTGAAAGATTTCTTCATGTTCTTGGGATCCAAGAAGAAGTTTTTCTTCTCAAATCAAGGATGGAGAAACGAGGATTTCTCGAGTATTGAAACATACATGCGACAACTTCAATCGGATTACCTGGTCTTCATCGCGCAATCCGCAGATCAATTCAACCAACCCATCGATATCCTGCAAATGATGAAGGAGCGGCTTGAATTCATGGGCGAGCTCAAGGAATTTTCCCAAGCCTTGATCATGAAAGGAATCCTAAATCTACAAGATAAGGAATACCCCATGGTATTCATCGATGATGTAAAACTTGATACTGATGAGGAAAACACCAAGAGTCATGGTAATATATTGGTGACGAACAAGAATTTTTACTTCATCAAGGAACAAGGCGTATGGAAGAAAGTCGAAACCCTGCAATTCTCGTACCCGTTGAATAAGTATATCGACAGTGAAACCAGGGGAAGGATTATCAAGCATTTACACGTGCAATTTCAGGGAATAGAATTGAAGTTTCACATGGATAAGGAAAAAATGCACAAGCTAGCGAGCTACATCGATAAGATCTTTGCCAATGCTCACGAGCTCAACCAAGAAAAGATACACCGTATCAAGAGCTTCGACGTGAATTCCATTTTCCAAATCAAGGCATTTATTGAAAGGGCTATCAATGACATCCTTTCACCCAGCACGAACTTCGATTGTAACATCCAATCACCGGGTAAAGGTGAGACCTCCGTTTCCGATGGTGTTGGAATGGCATCAATGGGCCTTGGACCAAGGACCGGCTTGCATGGAGCGACTGGGTTTCACGGCGAAAGGCAAGACTTCGCTCATGAACAACATCAAGCACGAAATAAAGCGATGAATGAAGAAAGGAATCACATGCAAGTCATTCAAGATAACATCATGAAATTCAATGATTTTCACCAAAGAATGACCAATCATGATGGATATCAACGTGGGAATGCGAATAACATGGATGAAATTTTGGGCAGGAATGACATGCTTGATGATGATCATTGCATGAATCGCTCACAATGCCATGGAATGAGAATGAATGATTCATCTCCCTTTCCAGAGTTTGACCTCGGGCGTGATAATTTCAGGATGCCAGGAGATGGTGGTGGATCCAGAGCCTCGGAACAACAACATGTAAGATCCTTGATGATTTTGCTAAAATCCTTTGAACAGAAAAAGGTCTCTATCAGGGAAACTCTCACGAACCTTGAAAACAAGTTTGATAAGGGCAAGATAGGACCTAATGTCTATTTCCACACGCACCAATTATTCAGGGAGAAGTTAATCGGAATTCAACAGGAAATACAACATTTGAAAAATCAGTTAAGCAAAATTGGTAGATCCAGGGGATACAGGTATTGATTCCCTCTTTCCTATTTTTCCGTTTCATCATTCTAATTCATCATGATGCTTGATGAAATTGGAAATGGAACGATCGTATCCTTTTTCAACATCCGGAGTAAAATAACACGCGGGTAATTCCTTCCTCCCACGATGGTATCTTATGCATTCACAACATTTTCCATGGTGAGAGCAAGATGTATAGGTGCAAGGACATGGATTTCCCTCGTTATCGCAGTTTACCATTTCACTCAACGTCGTATCAATGATTCATTTCAAGGTCCAAAAGGGATTACCTATCAGCATGGTATATCCCCATGTCAAGGTCGAGACTTCATGCTTCATTCGAAGTTCATTCATTGTTTTCTGGTAGGCTTTACCAAGAGTCGAGCCTTTCGAGAGATGTTCATAGAGATGCTTGTAAAAGATACCTGAATAACCGAACCTTGAGAGAGAAACCAGCAAGTTCGGCATATAAATCAACGAGAAGGTTCGCCACATGGTAAACACCTGGTAATTGGAGGGAATATTGTCATTGATCAACGAGCACGTTAATAGATTCCCGCGCTTTTCCAATTCAAGTTCCAAGGCATTTTCAAAGAAGAACATGCGATCATTCATGTTGAAGAATCCCTTTAACGGTGTTGTTTCGGTGGTATAGAGCAATCCAGAAAAATGAATCACCCTTGGTGAGAACCTGCTCAAATCCATCATGTTTGCATAATTCGCCTTCTTGTCGATAAGAAACAAGAAGGTGCTTGCATCATCACCAAGCAATCTCTCCTGTTTTTCGAAAAACGAGTGGAGGTGCTCGATCTCATTAGCAGATGCTAACTCAATCGAGTCAGGAAAGATCATGCAGAAATCCAACATTGGTGCCATGGGGTTAGAATTCTTATTTTCAAGAAGGATCTTCAAATTTAGTAAATTTGGAGTGAGGAAAAAGGCAAAATCATCAGTAACATCATTTTCCTCGCCAAATAAATTGAATGATACATGCTGGAATAATGGATCGGGACAAGCCATGATAAAGGTCGTATCTTGCGACTTCATCTTTTTCCACAAGGACTCGTGGAACAAGTACTTGGTCAATTTCCGGTGCAGGAGCAGGATTTCTGGTTGGTTATCATTTGCCGATGCATCTTCGAGCTTCTTGGTGATATCGAGAAATTCCATCGAGAGAGGTTGATACATTACATCCACAGAGTCTTCTTGTATCACGAAGATCGCAAGTCGTGAAACGGCGGGAAGGACGGCGTAATCCAATATAACCACGCTTTCTTGCCAAGGAATGGCATCATTGATGCTTTTTATCAAGTCAAATCCCAGGAAGGGTAGATAGGACCCTGGATCTTGGGTTCTCATGATCCGAACCCGGTTCTTCTTGATATCCACGATCAAGTCGGAAAGCTCGTCATTTACAAGATTGATCAAGTGCTTTAACCGCTTTATCGATTTTTTGACGAAATCCCTGTCAACTTCCTTGTCATGCAAGAGTCTGCTTTGTTTCAATTGGTTATTGATGAGGAAATTCATGGTTTTATTCTTGATGATGGCTTGTTGGCAGAGTTCCTCATCTTTATCAATAGCATCTTGTATTGATTCATCATACTTGTATATCTTAAATACACTCCTGGAGAAATAATTCATGTGCTGTTTCTTGATCTTGTTAAACTGCACGGCTGTCAAGGATCGGTGGAGATAAATGTCATCTTTCGACTCAATATATTTTTCAAGGCAATATCCCGCGAGTGTCTTGTACAGATCATCTTCAACGTGATAGAACCTGAACTGGTTTCCAGGATCCACTTGTATCTTGTTACCTTTTAGTATAAACTCATTTTCCATGAGTTGCGTGGCTTCCAAGAGCATCTCCAAAGATTTATCCAGATCTCCTTTCGTGAAATACATCTTTCCAAGGAGCGAATTGATCCCAATCCTTGACGAGCTAAAACCATGCTCCGGAAGTTTCCTGAGGGCATCAGTGAGAAACTTGAATGCTTCCTCTTTTCCCTCCAAGTAGGAAAGATAACCGATTTGGGCCAGTATAACGGCTTCGAAATCAACCAAGTTGTAGCTCTTTATGACGGATAGACATTCCGTGAAAAACGTCCTTGCATATTCTATTTTCCCGTCGAACTGATGGATTAAACCTAGTAAATGCAGGAAAAAGACCACTCTCTCAGCCGAATCCATCTTATTATTTGATTTTAACAATTTCCAGAGATTATGGATGGCATTTTCCAACCCAAACGCATTTCCCTCTTCTATGGATTCGTATGCAGTATCAATGAAGATATCAAATAGCTCGTTCAATCTATCCCGTTCCATGTAAAATTCCAGGACTTCCTTGAAAAGTTCATTTGCTTGGATTATATCATTTTTATCTTTCAGAATGTGGAAAATCATGAACTTTGCTTCTGCTGCTAGGGTATTTGAACCCGTGAAGGAAATTCCTTCCAGGAAATCAATCTCTTTTTCCAAGATTTCAAGTGCCTTATTTGCATCACCTGCTAATACGAGCAATCTTGCTTTTTCGAGTTTCACCTTGGATAATTCCCAAAAATCATTCGTACCCCGCAATAAAGCTTCGATTTCATCGAGTATTGATATTGAATGGCCAAAATAACCCTGTTGTTCATTCAAATCAGACAAACCATACAAAGCCTTGATTATTCCTTTCTTGTTGAATAAATCTTCGAATAACACCTTGGCTGCTTGATATTTCTCGAGGGATGTTCCAAGATCTCCTAGATTCTTGAAATAGTCTCCTTGGAGGCACAATATATCGCCCTTCAAGTCCTTAAAATCACGTTCGGTGGCAATATTCATAGCGGCTTGCAAATTTTCCAATCCGTCGCTCAAATGTCCGATATCAAAGTACACTTTGTATCGTTCAATATGGGTCCGGGTTTCAAGTCTCTTGTAATTCAATCGCTTCGCGAAAATGGAACAATCTTGCAAATACGTGAGACTTCTATCAAATTTTCGCAATCGACGGCTATTTATCCCTAGAAAAAGCAGGCATTTGGTCATCAACTCGTTATTACGAATATCCTTTGCGATTTCCAAAGCATTGCTGAAATTCTCAGTTGATTTTGCGATATCATCACTTGAATACCTGTCAAAAAGAATGAGTCCCATGTTGAAGTATGCCTGGCATTTACCTTCCTTGAATTTCACGTGTTGAGCCAGTTCGGCAGCTTCCTTGAAATAACTATATGCTTTCAGGTTCATCTTTTCCCCGATATCGGGAAGATTCAAGGAGGCATCCTTCAGGAATAATTCCCCCATGTAAAGCAACACGTTAACCTCCTCTTTCTTGTCATTAATCCCGCTTTTTTCAGGAGTTCTGAAGTATTTTTCTGCAATTAATCGCATGCATTCATTGAAGGTTTTCTCGGCATTATTATAATCATTGTACCTGAGTTGAACAGCACCAAGGAGTGCTTTCACCTTGATGCTTCCCTCGATGAACATGGTTTCCCTGAAAATGGAATTTGCCTTTCGCAGGTGATCCCGGAGCTCTTCCCTGGTGTTTTCCTTGAAGGCGCACAATGCAAGCCCGTAATGGCACATGCCAATTCCCACCTGGTCATCGAGATCCTGGTGGATGGACATAGATTTTTGAAAGCAATCCTTAGCTTCAGTGATTTCGTTGTTTTTTATGTTGATGTTACCGATCTCGTGAAGGATGGATGCCATGCCCTTTTTATCATCCATGTTCTGGTACATTCCACTGGCTTCGTCAAAATACCGCCACGCTATATCATTTTCATCGATTTCCGCGTGAATCACTCCGAGCGCGTGCAACACCAATGCAACACGTCTTTCCTTTTTCAAGAACTGGTATAATTCGAGTGATTCCTTAAAATTTATCACGGCCTCTTGAAATTGTCCCAATTTTTTCTGTACCATCGCGATGTGGTACAGGAGCTCTGCCATACCGTTACTATTGCCCGATTCTCGGAATTTTTCAAATGCCGAATTCCATTTTACCAAGGCTTGCTTGAACAGTCCCCTTCGATATTCTTCCTTACCTTCATTGAAGATTTGCTTGATATCGAATAAGCTGTTGGCATCCATCATGTAGTATAAACATGCTAGCGTTTTAACTTCTTGCTGGGATGCTCGATGGGCTGGTTGCCGTGAGTACGGGGTCTTGATGTGCCATGGCACCATGTCATTCATGGTGATATTGGTTTCACGCGCACTACCAGCGTTAGTTATTCTTAGCTTGCGTTCAGTAATATCTTTTCAGTAGTGGAATCCTCCTTTCTTCATTGCCAGGGGGTTAAGAAATCCAACCAAGATAAAAATATGCTTATTTCAAAGCATGGAAACGATGCTTGATGCTTCTTTCATCATCATTTTCAAAGATATCGTGTACACGACTTCCGATAAAAGTCATATTTACACTTAGGTATTTAATTCCGGATTGCTCTAGATCACTCAAGTAATAACCATCAACATGTGCTATTGAACCATGATCACTGGCAAAGGGATATTGTCATGAGACGCTTGTTCCCGAAAAAGAAAAATAAGAAAGAGATGGATGATAAAACTGCCGCGGACTTGAAGATGGCAGTGAATAAGATACGCATGGGTATCAAGAAATACGAGAGAGCCGCGAGGGAATTCCAAATCAGGGCAAGAAGAGCTGTCCAAGAAGGCAACATGAAACTGGCGAAGAATTACCTTCTCAGACGCAAGCGTGCCTTGCGCAACCTCCAGCAATTTCAAGGATTCATTGTCAAGTTGGAGCGGCAGCAAGATGCCATCGATTCTGCCGAAACCATCAAAACCATGGGGAAAACCATGCGCTCCACGACCGAGGTTCTAACGCAACAAGTAGAAGAACTTCGCCCGGAAGAAATCATGGAAATAAATGAAGAATCCGAGGAAGCAATTGCAAATATTGAAGAAAGTGCAGAGATCATGTCGGAAAGTCTTGACACGATCGACGATTTTGAAATTGAAGATGAGCTCGAAGAACTCAAGGCAGAAGTCATGCTCGAGGGAGAGGGAGGGTTGCCAGCAGCTCCCGTCTCGGTGGATTTTGCCGAAGAGGAAGAACCCTTGGACGAGCTCGAAGATCAATCCCAAAGTGATGCATTGAAAAAGGAACTGGAGAAATTGCAAAAGGAACTCGACATTTAATCGCCATGACTTTCTATTACCAATCGAAAAACTATTTTAATTCCTGACCGTTGGGTGTACCCGCGGGAATCATTGACGAAACAAGCGCCCAAAACGAGGTCTTTGTTGATACACCAAAGGATGAGACAAGGAGCAATGGCGGGCCACATCTGAGATTGAAACCGGTACATGAAGATCACGGCCCTTGGAAGATGATGAATGGATCATTCATATATGATTTCAAGACAACCCCATCTTCCCGCACGGTTTCCTCCCGTAGAGCGCCACCCCTCCCGACACGAGAGAACTTGCCAGAGACCACGGAATCCTCCGTTCAATGATGGCATCGAGTTAGTGATTCGGGGTACAGGCGCTCGATTCTCCAAGTTACGAATATGCGTTTACGACCGGCGCCATTAAAAGGGGGAGAGTGATCATGAACTTTTTTCTTGAATGCAATATAGCCCTTTACCATTGAACGACTTGTAGTGGTAAAGGGAGTCGATATTCATGGATTATTTCCTGCTTGATACCAACCTGTTCATTAGTTTAAACGACATATCACCTAGATTATGGCTAACTAAGCTGAATGCCATCAAGAATGAAGCAGTTGACATTCGATTTATCATCTCCACGCAAATTTTAGGCGAGATGCCCTTCTTGCGACGGAGAACCCGGGATGAGTTCCTTGAAATCGTGCAAGTGGACAAGGTATCGGGAGAGGATATCAACCAATTAAAGAAAAAGTTGGATGAGAGAAATCCAGCACAGGATCCAGACTTAACCTTGCTGTTCCTGGCTGATAAGTATTCAAGAAAAGAGGGAAATGCTTGGCTCGTCTCGGATGATTTCAAGCTGGTGCAAAACACGCAACAATTAAACAACAAAATAAATATCTTGACGCCAGGTTCATTCTTGCTGAAATTATATACTCTCAGCGATGAAAAATATCTCAAGCGGTATTTCAAATCCATGGAGAAGAAGGTCACTGATTACTCCATCAAGTACATTCTTAGCAGGAAGGATATTTATCCCGCTGCAAAGAAACTTTCATGGTTGATCGATAGGACTGCATCCTTGATAGGAACCGGGGGGGTGGATCTATCCGATGAGAATGAAAGCACAGCGAACCTGATCAAACGTAAAACAGAATTTATTTCTTCTAGCGAACTGGATGAAGATGAATTGATGCGTCTAAGGCGGGCAGAGCTGTATATTTCGGGGGAAATCACGCTTTCAAAAGAGGAATTAGAACCCTTGAAGGAGGATCTCGATTACATTGAAACACTCAAGGCACACGTGGAAAAACTCACCATCACGAAGAAGAATCTTCTCGACAACGATACGGACGCGGCACTTGAAAGCATCGAAGCATTAGACGATGAGATCATCTCGTCGTGTATCAAGGCGCGGTTCGAGTATCCAAATCGTTACCAGTTCCTCTATGTGATCACCGCGATTCAGGTATACAAGGTAACTTTCTTCAAGGCATATATCTCCCTTTTGCAAGATAATATTTTCAAGGCAGTTAATTACTTGACCGAAACAGCCTATTGGGCATTGCAGGGGCACCAAGACAAGGCTTTACTTAACACGGTATACATGAAAGCTATCTTGTTCTTTTTCAATTTCGATGACATCCCAGATTTTTACAGGCGTGCCATAGAAAATTTCGAATATGCACGATTCTTGGCGGAAAAGATGGATGATCCTGCACTAATCCTGAAATGTCTTCTTGGAAAAGCCATCTCATCCTTCATGGTTGAAGCAATAGAAGACGCACAAGTGTTCATAGGTTGGGTCCAAGATCTATCCAACAAGAATCCTGAGCTCGCTGTAGACGTGTTTTCAGAGATGGCAGATTATTTCTTGATATTCGGGAAACCTGAATATTCTGTATTCCTGTACGACGAGGCCCTTGAAGCCGCTGTATCCTCAAGCATGAATCACAAGATTCGTGGCTTGCTGGAAAAGATGAAGCGATCGTACATCATCGCCGGCATTAGAATGAATGAGATCGTGCGTGGTGGGCTCCATCTTGATAATCTCATTGATGAATCATTTGAATTAAAAGGCAAGGAAGCAGTCGAGCGATATAACGAGGAGATAATGGCCTTGGCGCAATTCAATACATTGCTTTATGAGCCCTTCCCCATCACCTACAAATCATGGACGGCCTACCATGATATTGATGATGAATTGAAAGGAGAGTTTGAGGTCATTGACATCGAGGTGTTGAGCAAGATGAAGACTCGAATCGTGGTGTATTCCTCAAATCTTGGATTGATTGCATTTTCCCTCCCCCAGGTTCTTGACATCACTGGCGCTGCGGAATCATACACCGTGAAGCTTTCAAACACTGCAAATATTAAAATTAGACAGGTCAAGGGGTCCCTGTTTGAAGAAAAGCTAATCAGGGCGCTTGTATACATCAAGGATGCAAACGATCTCCAGGTGTCCAAGCAAGTCCCAGCCTTCCTGAAGATCACATGAGTGGAGTAATGGTGAAAAGAGAATTCATTGTGGCATTACTCAATCGCTAACTATAATGATTCAAGAACAGGAAAATAAAGATGTGGAGGCGCCAAGGTTTAAAACCCATTAGGATAGTTAACACGGCCTTGGAGGGGATGCTTCGTGTTATCCATCGCATATTGCTTGGATAGAGTTATCAAGTCTGGGATCAAGTTCGTGTCTTGGCGCTGGTTCAACTTGTACAGGTACAAGCTAAGTTGGAAATCTGCCTCGGTGAATGGGGGGGTAATGTTGGGGATCTCCCCGTATACTGATTGCAAGAGTGGTGCTAGATAGGGGGACTTGGAAAAACCTAATTCTCTCAATTCGGGGGCAATGTATTCGAACAGTTTCTGGACATGTTGGAACATGTATCTGATTTTTTCACCGGATTTACCAAGGTATGCGTTTGCGAATTCCGGATCGTAATCCCTGAATGATTGTTCATCAATCCCAGTTGTCGAAAAGGTTCCAAATAATCCTTGCTTGATGGCTTTTTCCCTGTTCTTCACGAGTGCTTCTGCGGCTACACCGGTCACGTATTTCCCTGCAGCTAGCAATTTACGTGTCTTGAATCCCAAAGCCTGGAAAAGCATGCATAATCCAATACGCCGGGCGATGCTTAATTGCGCATCGCATATCCGCACCTCGATGGTATTAAAATCAGTGAACGGGTACACGTCTTGAAACCTTGCATCGTAAAAATCGGCTTTTTGGAGGGTTTGAAGGAAAAATTGTTGGTTTTGCTCGGAATTATCAAGAATATATGGTATGTATCTCTTGGGGTTATTGCTGCTTAACATAGTTGTATTTTTCTGAAGCCGGATGCTTCTAACACAATTTGGAGCTGCATATCGCCCTTTAACGACTTTCACTTGATCCGTGGGCTTTCCCTCCATGATAGGGCTGTTAACCGACAGGGCAATGATGGCGGGGATGAAGTTCCGGATCATGTCGTACATCTGGATTTTTTCCAAAGGACTCTGGTGACTTCCTATGTGGCTATGATCCCCAAATGACAAGCCCCTCATGTATTCTTGCGTTGGATTGAGCGCCGTCGAGACGATATGGATATCGCTCGGGAGGATCTGGTATGCCAGGCTGAATAGGGTGCTTTCCCACCATGCCAGCTCTTCCACGTACTGGGCTGGAGGGGTTACGAGTTCAAGGATGTAGGTGATGGCAGCAACGTTTCCATCCCTCCCAAACGAGTCGATCCACAACCGCTGCCCATCCGGCAAGGTATACGGTATTTGCACGAGTAATCCTTTCTCGTGGTCCTCGTGCAACCTGGGATATGCCCCCATCTTCTGTTGGATGAATTGCGGTACCTGGCTCGCGTCCATCCATTGCTTGATCTTTTGCAATGCATCCTTCACAACTTCCTCCATCATGTGCACCATCTCGTCCCCAGAGATGAAACTTCCATCTTCCCTCACGAGTTGGACTTCCAATTCTTGCCCATGGGTGAACACGAACGGGGTCCATCCCCCTGCTTGCCTCGTGGGGGCTTTCACGTCTCCTCCCGCGGTAGTGGATGGAACCGCAGAGGTTTGCTGGGGGCGTGCTGGGGGTTTCGAGACGGGTTTTTGAGAAACCTGCCTGGCTGTTGGCTTGGTAACTGAGCGGGCAGCTGGTTTTTGTGTAACGCCCAAGTTCATCATCAAGTTTGAAGAGGCTGCGGCTTGACCACTTTGCTCTTGCCCTTTATTTGCAAGCTCCTCCATTTTCTCCATAACTTCCTTGAGTACCTTTGTATCGCCTGCCTTTTGTAACCAATCAGCTGCTTGCTTGTAATTGGAAAAGGCGCCAGCAACATCATAGCTGCTTATTTTATCCGCTTCCTTGATTAATTTTTTTGCATTATTAACCAAGGATTTCTTCTGTTTTTTATCCATGATCTTTACTTCTTCATTTTGTATGTGAAAGGATAGATAAGTGGGAGAATGAAACGTGGTGAACTTACAGTTCCATTCTACGTTATTGTCTTATTAATAGCTAATTATTCTTTAAGGGATTCTTAAAATGATGATACAAGGTTCTTGAATGCTTCTTGATCCTTGATAAGCTCTGTACTTCCAATCATGGTTAATAACGTGATACCGAGGTTCTCGGCGATTGCTTTCAAGGGCTCGAGCCAAGCCCCGCTATAAAACACGGAATTATCGAAAAATACATTCTTGAAATGTCTCTTCAATTTATCCATGACCTTGCCTATATTTTCATTGGCACCACCCAATATAAGGGATGGATCGCTTGAAGCACCATTTATTGGTTTCAAGTGACTAAAGACCAAGTAGGAATTGCCAGATGATCTTGATGCTAGAAATTGCTGAATCAATTGTTGGAGGGATTTAATAACGGTTTCGTTCATTTTTTCGCTAGGGTAGAATATCACGCCGGCATCGAGTTGATGCCTCTTGATGTATTGATTCGCCATCATCCCAATTGGGAATTGAACCATGAAGGGAATCAAGAAGGTTACTTTACCCGGTTTCTTGGAAAGTATATTTTCCGTTATGAATCCACCCACTCGTTCGAGATCGACGAGTACCTGTGTAATTTTAGAAGAATATCCCACGAAAGACCAAGATTGTTCCAAGGTTACCCTCTCTTCAATACGGGTCCGTTCCACGGTAATATACTTAGGTTCAGGCGGTTTTTCTTCCACCACTGCTGCAGGTGGTGTTTTTACATGTACTGGTTCTTGCATGGGGGGATGGGGGGCTTCGATGGATTCGGGGGGGAGGGATGTTGGGGATGCAGGTGCTTGCGCTTGTCCTGGAGCAGGGCTGGTAGTTGTTTCTTCTGCAGCCTCGGTTGGTTGCACGATTGATGGTACCGACACGAGATCAATCGAGGGGGCGGTCACGGGTGGTGCACTGGCTGCAGGAGTTTCTTGGATGGTTGCTTCCATCGAAATGATGGCTTCTTGTAGAGATTCATATTCATCGTTTAACTTGGAAGCCTCGTCGTATATCTTGATGTATAC
>WJJB01000490.1 GCA_014729935.1 Candidatus Bathyarchaeota archaeon
CGGTATATACTGCAACCTTGGTATCGGAAGGCTTTTCACGGTGGGATATACCAACAATCACCCGATTCCCTCGTGGAATTCTGCTATCGTTGAATGGGATGCAACGTGCAATGCACTTTCCAACACTACGTATAACATCACGACAAACGACGTTTTACGAGACGTATGGTTCTCCTCGGACGAGATGATTACTGCAGGATGGGCATTGAACACATCCACGTCGAACAAGGAATTATTGGTGTTAAAATGGGACCTTTCCTCCATGCAAGTGAAGCGAGATTTCATCTTACACGGGACGGATAATGATGGTTTCAAGGTCGCATTTGCCAAGAACGATTCCCACCTCTTCATCCAGATGAGAACGTATACAAGCACCATTGGTTCTTTCGGGTATCCCGATATGATGCTGGTAAAATGGAATATTGATGGCTTTCTGGTGGTTGCAAACTTCAGTGCCAATGACACCGATATTTTCGAGCACGGCTGGGTGGAATTCACTTTCACCGGCAGCGAGGGTGATGATCCGGTGAATTTCCAGTGGAATTTCGGGGATGCAGCTGGCAATTCCACGGAAAGGGACCCCGTGCACCAGTACATGGCCCCCGGAACCTACACGGTTACGCTCACGGTTACCGATGCAGACGGGGAAACTGACACGATGGTGAAATCGATGCACATCTCCGTCCAGATCTTGTTACCGATTGCAGATTTCGAGCCGGATGAGACCACGATCACCGAAGGTGAAGCAGTTCTATTCACCTACAATGGAACCCCCGGTAACGGTATTGCATCGATAGATTGGGATTTCGGCGACGGAAATGTGACCACCGGTGGGACGAGCATCTCGCACGTGTATGAATCGAATGGTTCCTATAACGTGTACATAAACGCATCAGATATCGATGGCGACTGGACTGATAAATATAAGCCTGCATGTATTACAGTGCAAAACTTAGCTCCCGTGGCAGATTTTAGCGTTGATCATGAATCCATTACGGAGGAGTCATCCGTCCTCTTTACGTATAACGGCACGATTGCTAACGGCATCATGTCCTACACGTGGGATTTCGGTGACGGGAACGTGACCACGGGTTCTTCCACGATCAGCCATTACTATGATGATGAGGGATTATACTCGGTGAATGTCACGGTGGTTGACGTGGATGGTGACGTGTCCTCGTTGTTGCGACCCGGGTACATCAATGTGGTGAATGTGGTCCCGATTGCAAGTTTTACAGCAAACAGCACGTTGCTATTGTCAGGATCGGCAGTTGGATTTACCTTCACTGGTGATCTTGGCTTGGGAGTGGAAACCTTCCAGTGGGACTACGGGGATGGTATCACCCAAAACCTCACGAGCGGATTGTTCGGGGAGAATCCCGTGCACGTGTATGCTAATCCAGGTAATTTCACGGTGACCCTTACCACATGGGATGCCGATAATGAGCATTCGATTTACGAGCTTCCCGTCCAAATCGTGGTGCTGGACGGATCCTTGGATCCCGATGGTGATGGTCTTTCCAACGAGCTAGAGCTAAGCCATGGCACTGATCCTTTTGACAGTGACAGTGATGGTGATGGTTATCTCGATGGTGCTGAAGTTGACGCAGGATCCGACCCAATGAATGATTCGAGCACCCCAGGTGGGAACAAGATACCTGGTATCATGGTTTCACTCCTGTTTAGTTCCGTATTGCTTGCCATCGTGTTTCTTGTAAGGAAATGCCATTATCGATTTCAATATTAACATGAATGCAGGATAAGATTACCTGCAGGCTAATTTTTTTCCCTTCATCAATCCTCATGCCAGAACGCATCATCTCACCATCTCAATCCCGCGTTTCAACGGAATCAACACCTGCAAAAATAGAAATATGGATGGCTTGCTTCCTTGTATCAAGTATTTTCAAAGGGAATTGTTGATCATGAATCTATCGAGAAAACTTCTTTTAGTTGGTGCATTGCTCTTCTCCTTGCTTGGTTTCGTGGCAGTGCCGCGTGGCGCGACGGGTATCACGAGATCGGGAGGGGAGGAATGGATGAGAACCTTTGGCGGTGCAGGGGATGATAGTGCCTATGGCATCGCCATGGCAGAAAATGGTGATATTTACATGGCAGGAAAATACGTGGATGAAGGGAATGCCAATTGTTGCGTGGTGAAATATAATTCCAACGGCGTGTACCAATGGAACAGGACATGGGGTGGTGCATCCACTGACTACCTCTATGATATTGCCGTGGATGGTGATAATAACGTGTATGCCGTGGGCATTGTCCGGAGCTTCAACACGTCCAATGACCCCGTGTTGCTGAAATACGATTCAAACGGTAATCTCGCGTGGAATCGATCGTATGGTGGTGCAGATTATGATTTCAGCCATGACGTGGTCGTGAGCGAGCAAGGGAATGTCTATATCGCAGCCGCCACGAGTAGTTTTGGCCCCCCTAACATAAACGTGATGCTCTTGATTTATAACTCCTCTGGAGATCTGATCAACCTCACCATTTGGGGTGGGGATGGAAGTGATAATCCCAAGGGGATAGTTTTAGATTCACAAGGCGATGTAATCATCATGTGTGAAACGAGTAGTTTTGGGGCAGGGGGAGCTGATGTTGGTTTGCTGAAATTCAACAGCACGGGTTCTTTACTCTGGAATACAACCTGGGGATCGTCGACGCTAGATCGACCGGAAGACATGACCATCGATTCAGATGGGAATCTCCTAGTGTCTGGGTTCACCTATCATCCGGATCTTGCCACTGCGGACGAGAGTTTTTTCTTGGCCAAGTTCAACGGTTCGGGCTACATCGAATGGAGTAGCCAGTGGGGCTCGTGGGAATACATGGACCTGGGGACATCCGTTGGCGTGTATCCCGATGGAAGCATTCTCTTCGGCGGGTACACCGAGTGGTATCACGCGGGGATAGTGGACATCTACTTGGCAAAATTCTCCCCCACAGGGAATCAGTTATGGGAGACTACTTGGGACGGGGGAGATAGGGACACGATTCACGAGATGATTATTGACCAAGCAACTCTCGACCTGTTCTTGGTTGGGGGAACCCGTTCGAGTACCTTCACCCACGATGAGCAAATGCTCCTTGTCACGAATCCAGACCTACCTTCTGAAGTGGGTGACGGTTACGATTCCTTCCCGGTATCGGCGACGGATTTCGTCCTTATTGGATTGGGAATTGCGGCCGTCGGGATCCTTGCAAGGATGAGCATCAAGAAAGCGTGAAATGCCAGTTATTGATGCTTGATTCCTCCTTTTTCACTTAATCTTTTTCCATTTCTTGTTTTTTAACGGGATTTTTCAGGAATCCAAGGAATACCGGAATATTCTTGGGATGGAAAAAGAACGCTGGCACATCTTGTCGATACTCCTTGTATCCTTCCCCGAAGCGCTCTTCCAGCTCTTTTTCCTCCACTAAGGTCACGTGCAAGTAGAAGCCAATCACCACGATGCATGAAAAAATCAGCGAGTACACGGAAAGCCTGAATACCGCCCCGCCAAATGCGATCAAGATGATGCCCAAGTACGTGGGATGGCGAATGATGGAATAAATTTCGTTATCCTGCATCTCAGATTCTTCGGGATAATACATGTAGACCAAGGACATGTAATCGATCCCGAATGCTTGAATGGCACTGTGGATGGTAAGTCCCCCTAGCACGAGGAAAAATGACCCAGCCATGAGTTGAATCACGTGGAGCCACCATCCACCACCTGTTAAAATACCGAGCAAGGACTTGGAAAATAGCACGGTTACTGGATTTTCCGGTTGAGCGAGTGATAGGTAATCGGTACCGATGTATGCCCGAACGACAACTGAAACCACGAAGGGAATTCCCACTAAGCCCCGAATGAGCCCTCGTTGAAATGCGGTTTCCTTATTCTCCTTCAGTAGCTTTTCCCTGTCATGCCACGTGAAAAACAAGATGAAATAACCCGTGAAATCGAGGATTGCAGAGGTGATTATAGGCATCACTGGTTCCAAGCCATGAAGGACATTGATATCTTGGAACCACCGCGGGATGCCATCAAGAACCAATCCTGTTACCAATGCCGTGATGAATGAGACGAGTGATATAACGCCAAGCAAGTAAAATTTCTTACCTTGAAATCCCGGCAATTTCGACCGGAATGCTTCCATACCCTTGATTCCCATGCGTTAGTCTAGGTAAGTGAAAATTTAGTCCTTCCGCTCTTTACAAGTGTCTATTCGTTTGCCATCGCAATCATGATTCTTCCAAGGGAATCATGGGCCTCGTCAGGTGCAACGTCGGACGGGTTCTTGAGTTTTTGCAAATCATGCACACGTCCATGTAGTTAACGGCGCTGATGCACCTGCAATATGTTAAAATTGGACGCTATTGGTAATTTATTAGAATCGATCAGCGATCACGTTAATGAAGATGGTGTATCCCATGCGCGGAAGCAACCAGAGAATAGAACATGGTTTCACGTTCCAGAATTCAGTATCCTAAGGGATATCAATTCTTTCATCACGTATATCACGAGCCTGAACAAGAGCCAATGGCCCTTGATGTGGACTTGGCCATTGGAGAAAACCTTGGCGATATTACGAACCTGTGCCCATATCCCGAGATTTGGAGGAACGTAAAGCGCATTTATATCCGCTTGCACCAGGAGATCATGTTCCGGGCTTGGTTTCTTGGAGGTGCGGATCTTGTCGATTCCCTTGGAGCTAATCGTGACGAGCATTGCAAAAATGCACGCTTTCGTTGCCGGTTCAAAAAGCACGATTTGCAACCGCTTACCCTTGAACTTCCGACCAAATTGCCGCATGTCGATGATTTCGTGCATTGGGTACTTGTCGAAATAATTTTCGACCCGGGAATCCGCCCATGCATCGAACATGGATTTCACGGATCCCATGTAATTCTCCTTCTGGGTTTTCAAGCCCTTCTCCGCGAGTTCGGATCCCGCCGAGACTGCGAAGCCAAGCTTGCGACCCACCATGGTGAAGAATTCTGCAAGCGTGGTCTTCGTCTTCTTGCGGAATTTCCCAACGCGAACGTGATCCCTACGTATCTGTTCCAGCACTGTATCGAGGTTCCAGAATTTTCCCATGCACCAGCTCCGCAGGTTCTCGATCTCGCTTGGACTCATTAATGGGTGCGTGATAACGCAATTATTCTCATCGAATTTTGCCCAATTATTCTCGAAAATGGCATTCTCAGATTCCAGCTCATCCCAGTATACCGAACCCGGGAATGGCGTCGCGATGCCAAATGCAGCAGCTGAGCACCCGATCTTCCTTGCATGGTTTGGAAAGGTTTTAACGAAGGATTTGGTGTGTTCCGGCAATCCCACCACGTAGGTTCCAAGGACCTCGGCACCGAGATCTCGCAAGATACCAACCGCATTTTCCTGCTTTTCCAAGGGTATGTATTTCAGGGTGGAATCCAAGTCGTTTTGCACGGGTGACTCGATGCCAAGCTCCCACGAGATCATGCCCGCGCGTACCATCTTCTCAACCAGGTCCGGGTGCCTGACAATCAGCTCGGTCCTGGTCATCACTTGAAAGTTCACATCCAAGTCGGCTTCCAAAAGCATCTCGCACAACCGGTCCACCTTTTTTGGCTGTGCCATTATATTCGGGTCTGAAATCAGTATCCTGAGGGGCTTGGCACCATGGAATTCCCAGATCTCCCGTATCTCCTCCATGGTTCTCTCGGGTGAACGGTACCGTTGCTTGCTCCCCGAAAAATACGGCTCGCAACAGAACGAGCATTTCCCATAACAACCCCTGCTAAAATACATGAGATCATATTGGCGATGTAGCAATAACTTGTTTTCATACTTGTATCCCCTGCGCTTCCTGAGGTCCCTGGCGGGAAACGGCAAGGCATCAAGATCCACCGGGACACTCTGGTCGGGATTGTGCGTGATGATTCCCCCGTGCTCGCGATCCCGGAAGCTCAACCCCTCTATCTCCTTCCAATCCTTTCCCTCGACTAGGGACACCATGACATTCTCCCCCTCACCCCTGCACACGGCATCGCATTGCATCTCCTCTAATACGATCTCCGGTGCTCCCGTGGGATGATATCCTCCAGCGATGATGGGAATTCTTGGATCGAATTTTTTCACGATGGCCATTGCTTCCTTGCCAGAATTATGTTCGGTGGCGCTCATTGACACCCCAACCAAGTCGGGCTTGAATTCCTTCAAAACAGGCAGGAGGGGGGATTTATCTGCGAATTGATCGTAAATCATCACGTCATGTACCACGTCCCGGATGGCACCCGCAATGCACTCTATTGCTAGCGGGATGGGATGCAAGGCAAATGACAGGCCCGATGGCCCTGCCGGCGAGATAAGCAAGACGCGCCTGTAGGGTCCAGCATGCAATGTAACCATTTTCTTCTATCCCTGAATATCTTACAGGTGGAATAAGAACCACCATTTTTTGCTCCTTTAATTCTTTGTCATGCCACGAAAAAAGCGCGAGGCGTCATGGGAATCTCCATGCATACTATACATTGAGCTTTCTTCACACGACCGGTGAAATCCTTCGATTCTCCATGGCGGAATGGAGTGACTGGTGTGCCCTCCTGCCATGTTGGACCTCGGTGATGAATTATATCGCCCAATTCCACTGCAGGTAGCAGTAACGGAAAATCAAGAGAAGGTATTTCAAGTTCCTTTTAGCATGGTTGCATAGTCCCCCGTCATGTTCAAGAAGAACGTGCCGTACTCGTAGCTGGAATCAATCTCCGTGCCTTCCCACCACTCGTTCCATGTTACGATGCATATCCAGTTGGCACCGGCAGCGATTGCGTCTTCCCACATCCCGGCATAAGTCCATTGATTGCCATACTCCAGCGTTCCACGTCTATTCTTGACGGATCCATCCCTATCAGGTAGATTTGTATCATCGTATCCAGGCATGATGCATGGGGCGAAGTTGATACCTTGCTTCCTCGCGCTTGCCATGCAGTGCTTGTAAAGCTGTCGAATGGTATACGGGGCGGGTTCTTCATCCTCCCCGGTGTTGTGGAGGAGCGATGCCGTGAGATAGACGTGAAATCCATCGAAGATGTCCGAGAACAGTGGATTCGCCAAGGAGTCCAGGCCCTTTTCACCCTTTCCATATCCTCCTGCAGCATGCCAGTACAACTTGCCAACCCGTGCTTCTACCGCTTCCCTGATCTGCACCCACCTGTCCAGGGTGGTTCCCCTTGAAGTAGTTGCCCAGATGAATATCACGGGCGTGCCACCAACCTTGAAGAACTTCGGATGATCGGCATAAGATTCTATGAAATACACGATTTCATCAACAATGGCCTGCTCGTGTGCACCATATTCGTCGGGCCAATCCCTTGCATGCTCGAAGTACATGGTGAAGTCCGGAATATTGGTGTATCCCTCGGTTTCTTCAAGATACCTGGCATAATTCATGTAATTTTCAAAATTTCGATCGATGTACTCGTTTTCAGGCCCCCACCACGTCATTATGAAGGTATCGACCCCACAATCCGCTGCGTTTAGCAAGTCTCTCTTTATTTTGGCGGGATCACCCGAATGGTATTCGCCCCATTCCGGAAAATGGGCAGTATTCATCCACGAGTCGTTCATCGTGAAATCATTATTCAAGACCTCTGTTTCATTTGCTGGTAGGGAGAACTGGTTCACGTATGTCCAGTTTATGGGCTCTGAACCGCCCCAGTTACCCCGATCTCCTGTATCCACAACTCCAATCGTGGCATTGGTGAAATTCAAGGCGCTGCTATTCCTGTACCAATCATAATAAAACGCCAGCACGTGCTTTTCATCATCTAACGGGGAGGATCGGGTGGTGGTGAAGAAAGGCACCGAGATGAATGCCAGTGGTAAGATCAGGATTACCATTATCCCTAATGCTCGGGGTCCATCGTTCAAGCGGGAGTTTATGTCTTGCTCATTCATGTTCCATTCACCCTTGATTTAACTGCACGTCCATGTCATTATCTTTTGATATCCGATCAGCAAATAGCCTCCTGTATTTTGCTTTCAGGATGTCAACCGAGATGATGCTGGTTGCCGTGAATGCGAAATACATGATGCCATAGTAAAACTCGAATTTCCCATGATCGTAATCTATTACGAAACTCGCGAACGCGAGGAACAAGCCACAACATAATGGAACAACGATTGCAACAATTTGGCCGGGATAATTTCCTTGTTTTCCATTACCATCCCTGGTTCGTTTTCCCCATTCCCGGTGCACGTGCATTGAAAGCAAGATTCCCTTGATGATTTTCCACAACGCGTAGACAGCGTATATCGGGAACATGAAGATCCAGCCGACAAGGAACCACGAGTTGAGAGCCTGCGTGGCTGTCTCCAACAATACGCCTGAAACGACGTAGGGCGCGATCCCCAGTACCAACATCAAGGCAAGATCGAGAGGTAAATCCTTGATGGGAAGCTTGAATGGTTGGATGCGGGCATTCCGCAAGGTATTCACCACGATTAGGGTTATCGCTACACCATCGATCATCACGAGATGAATGATAGCCATATCGTAGCCGAGAATCGCTGGTAGGGGCACGAAGAACGCGTGCTGGAACCCGTATAGGACCAAGATGATGGACACGCCGAAACCGAGACAGGCGAGGATTTTCCATGGTGTTATTCCCGTCCTTCGTATTGGGGCCATGGTGGGCAATTTTGCTTCCATGCCTGATTCATCCCTCCCCATCCTGATTTGAACAGCATTAAAAGTCGCGAGAACACCGAATAAACCCGGCAGGATGAACGCTAATAGATTATTCGACCATTTAGTACCAAGAAATGCCATGTATTGCACGCTAATACCCCATAATATTCCAGAAACCACCACCGCTGCGACCATGGAGAATCCTTGGTCGCACGTAGTATTTTCATGATCATCCACACGCGATCCCATGGCAAGCGTGTTCCCGTGAAACAATGATGCCGCGATGTTTCTGAGCTCACAAGTTAATCCGATTCCAAAGAGAAGCACGGGAAGCGAAACCGGTATGGAGTTCGATCTCCCCGGAATAATGATGGCAAGTGGAGGATTCACCAAGATGAGATAGTACCCGATGATGAACACGATATCGCATACCAGGGAGATCCTGGTATTGATTGGTGGGTTGGCAAGTAACGCGGTCAATAGAACGGTAACAATTATAGCGAGCTCGCACCCGATGATGATAAAGGTTGAAATACTGCCATACAAGGGCAAATCCGTCCAGAAAATGATGCCAGCCGAGGCATGGTACCACGTGAAAAACCCACTCGTCACCAGGAAGCACGCGATGAGCGCGCGAAAATGATCCCAAGTATTCATGACAAATCCCATTCCAAGTTTGCTGCAATTCTTATTACCTTTATAGGTTAAAAAAGGGCACATCATCCAAACCTGAACCTGGCATATCCTAATTCGTTCTAGAGATCCTTCTGAAAAAAAACCATGTGGTTCGACCGACTTTTTTTCATGAAGGGAAACACATAATGCGCTCCCACGTGATGTTCATTAAATCTAAACTGGTGATACCCACGAAAAACTTGACACGATACTGGAAATACGTGATTCTCCTTTCGGGCATGACGCTTGTTGGTCTGATCTTGGTAGTGGAATCCGCGCTCGGTTTATTGCAAGAACCTCGTGGAGATGGATTCGTGCTTGAACCAATCTCGTTGATCATTGGTCTTGCAGTTGGGGGCGCGGGTGCTGGTATTCCTGCATTGGTTCGCGCACGCAGGATCAAGCGGAAATGTAATCCATCAACGAACGATGATACCGGGCCCAAAACCAGGGAAAAGGACAAGAAAAAGAAGCGGCAAACTCACAGGGGCCACGTGACCGTCTTGAAGTGAAACGGCAAGTGGATTCACATGCCATCCCCTTTTTTTAAAACTCTATTGACGTTACTTCAAACCCAGACAATCCGGACATCGGTGATGTCACGCTGTCCCGGTTACCTGGATGGGTGGTAACGGACACCCGCCGCGGGCGCGTGTAGCCCCCGGGGATAATGGAGCGACGTGGATGCCCCGCGCCGCGTTGAAGTCGCTGTCAAGCGTGGGACCGCATTCGAGGTTGGTGCAGCGAAACGGTTTTCCCTTTTTCTCGCCGATTTTACCGCAATGGTTGCATATCTTGAAGGTTATATTCGGATTCACGGTCACCCTTGGTTTTTTGCTCGTGTGAAGACACCCGGCAATACACGGCGACCCCGGCATCTCCCGATGCCTCGATCTCGTTCTTACCACCAACTCCTTCAAGTTCCCCGGTGATGCCCGGATCTCGGCCAAGCTCACCCGCCGGTGCCCGCCGGCCGTTTGCGTACATGATGTGTCCCCTGAAATCTCCCAACGATGCAATGTCTTGACAGCCACCCCGATTCTTGCTGCCACCAAGCCAATCCTTACCCGTATCACCATCC
>WJJB01000491.1 GCA_014729935.1 Candidatus Bathyarchaeota archaeon
CGTGGGTGTCATGTAATCCATGCCCCGCGTTTGCCATTTTTCACTCCCTCCAATGATCAAATTCACGTGATCGATATCAAACGCGGCGAAGAGAACATCAGGACTCATTTGGTGGCCATAAGATGCAACAATGCTTCCAGGATGGGTATTCCTATCCCGGTGCTTCCAAAACAGGTCTAGAAAGCTGGATAATATCATGCTAATGGGATCCATCCTTGTTAATGAATTGTTTGGTGGCTATGAGGCGTATCCGAACGTGGCATAGAACTCATCGGCAAGTTATTCATTTATCCTTCTTGCCATGCTTCAACCGGTATCCCATCCTGCTTTGCAATCCGTGGAGCTTGATGAATCCCTCTGCTGATTGCTCATCGAATTGGGATTCCTTACCGTACGTTGCTAAATTCAAGTCATACAAGGCATAAGGCGAACTTCTTGCAACAACGGATGCAGTACCCTTGAAAAGTCGTACCTTCACCCAGCCGGTTACCCGTTGATTAACAGTGTTTATGAATGCTTCCAAGGCTTCCCGGAGTGGGTCGACCCATAATCCCTCATATACGAGTTCAGTCCAGCGCTGGTCAACGATTGATTTAAAGGAATTCTCATGTTTCGTACATACGAACTTCTCCAAGTCTTGATGTGCTTTGATCAAGATGATCGCGGCTGGACACTCATAGGTTTCCCGGGACTTGAGTCCCACGGTTCTATCTTCCATGTGATCCAACCTGCCCACTCCGTGCCTCGCTCCTGCCCTGTGAACCCGCTCTATCAATTCAATTGGATCAATAACCGAGCCATCAATTGCCACGGGGACACCCTTGTCAAATTCAATCTTGATGATCTCGGGATCATCTGGTGCCTTGATCGGTGGCACCGTCCACGCGCATGCATCCTCCGGTGCTATTTCATCTGGATGTTCCAATATACCGCATTCACAAGAACGACCAAAGATGTTTTCATCGGTGCTATACGTTTTATTCACGTTGGAAACCGAGATCCCATGTTCTCTTGCATATTTAACTTCATCATCCCGCCCCATTCCCCATTCCACCATTGGCATTAAGATTTTCAACTTGGGATTGAGTGCCTGGGCGGTGACGTTCATGCGAACTTGATCATTACCCTTACCAGTGCAACCATGGGCTATGGCATCCGCATTCTCCTGTTCGGCTATTTTGACGGCATACTTGGCGATGAGCGGCCTGCCAACTGCAGTGCTCAAGGGATATACGCCTTGATACAAACCATTTGCCTTTATCGTTGGAAAAATGTAATCCCGAACAAACTCCTCCTTTAGATCCTCCGTGAAATGCTTTACCACTCCAAGATCGTATGCTTTTTGCTCAATATCCTTGAATCGAGTGGGATCTTCCATTTCTTGACCTAAATCTGCAGTGAAAGAGACGATCTCCGCGCCATATCGTTCTTGCAACCATTTTAACATGCATGACGTATCAAGACCGCCCGAATACATGAGCACTATCTTTTTTATTGAATCATCTGCCATGATAACCACTCAGGTTTATTAGTAACGAGTGTGGCAGGCATTAAACGTTTTGCCTGCTGCATGATATCAACAAGGCATCCATAAGTTTCGCGAAAGAAAACCCTCACCTTTAGTCTAGAGTTTGGTAGTTCAATCACCAGAATCAAACCACCGTGAATGCCACGGATCCACCAATAATGCCCAAATGGCAGCCTTGATGTCGAATGACGTTCTCATGCGGCCTCCATCCACCAATTGCACCATGCGTCGCGGTTTCCAGGATGGATGAATGCCATCCGTTCTCCACCCGGCGTCCCTTTTAACCTAGTTGGATCAAGTAAAAATAATATACTTTTAATAGTGTATTTGGTATTATGGACGGATCAATGCGATTACAGGTTCCCCGTAGGTTCTTAACCTTGGATCTCATGAAAGGTATTGGACTCCTGTTCATTTTTTACGCCCATCTCGGGCTCTATTGGACTAATGGAACGTGGGAATCCCTCTGGGAGTTTCAACACATGCTATACAGGCCTATTGGTCCTGCAAACTACACTATATGCTCCATAATCGGCCTCCTGTTTTCGCTTTCGAAAAGCGAGTATATTTTCGCCCTTAAAGGAAAGCATCCTCGGAATCTTTCTAGGATCATCAAGCGGGCGCTTATTTTCACTTTTATCGGATCTCTGATTAACGTGACTTATGTCTGGCCCGAACTATTTAATCCAGCCTACAATCCATGGTATACCGTGCTTCGGATCCTGTGCTCGTGGAATATCATCACTTTCATTGGCGTGGCTCAACTCGTGGTCTATTTCACGAGGAAGCTAAACGTGAAAGTCCAAATGATCCTTGCAATACTGCCCATTGTAGCGTATTACGTGATGGCACCAATCATAATTGATAGTTTCGGAGCCTACGGATATGATTCTTACAAGGATGCCCTAATAACCGGGGCTCCGATGAATGCCCCAATAATGGTGTACTTCCTGTTTTTTTACCAGAACTCCATGGCACCATTCTTCCCATGGATATCCATTGCCATATTCACGTCCATAGTCTACGGGCACCTAATGCAATCGCTGGCTACCGGGAGAATCGATAATCTCCGCCACGCGATCAGGAAAGTGAAATACGTGTCCTTGGCTTTTCTCGTGGCAGGTATAGTACTCGGGATTCAATTTTCATATGGCACGTTCGAAACGAGTGGTTACGGTCGACTAATCGCCGACGAGGCGATACGCACGTGGAATCCAGCGTGGCCAGGATTCCCGTTGTTCTTGCACATGAACCATCCCACTAACATGATCTACTCTTTTGGCTTGATGTCCCTAATAACCATGTTCCTCTTGGAACGGATCGACTTGGGTGGGAGGCAGCCACCATGGTTGAAGTCGATTGCCGTGTGTGGCAAGTACTCCCTTACCATATTCGTGACACACGGCGTCACGTGGCTCGTGCCGTTATCGTTAGGATTCTTCCTGTTCCTTCCTGTATTTACTGTGGTAACGATCAGTGTCCTGTTGCTCGTGTACTACTGGGATAAAAAGCACAAGGGAATGGGCTCGATAGAATGGGCTACGCGCCGTCTGCTACAATGGGAACCACTGGCTATGAAATGGCAGCGCATATCACGGCTTGACACCCCCGGCCCCCAGCAATCATGGCACGTGGAATCGCGGAAATCCTGATATGGTTTCTAGACCTATTATTTCGCATGCC
This sequence comes from Candidatus Bathyarchaeota archaeon, assembly GCA_014729935.1. Classification (GTDB taxonomy): domain Archaea; phylum Asgardarchaeota; class Lokiarchaeia; order Sigyniarchaeales; family Sigyniarchaeaceae; genus WJJB01. The sequence continues at coordinate 3,212 of WJJB01000491.1, forward strand.
AGTATGGAATCGCGATGAGCCCTCGATACAATATCGGACCTTAAAACCCGAGGAACTACCTCAAATTGCTGAAATATTCAGTAAATCTTTCAAATTCAAGGTTACAGGCGAGGAGTATGCCAAGCGGTTCAAGAATCGGCAAAAAGGCAAGTCAAGGTTTGAATCTCAATTCGTTGCGGTTCACGATGGTAAAGTAATAGCAGGCATCAGGGCAGATTACAAGCCATTATATATCATCAATCCACGCACGGGCGAGAGAACTCTACATGAATGCGGTGAAATAAATGACGTGTGTACGCATCCAAAATTTAGGCGGCTGGGAATCGCCAGGATATTGCTTGAAAATGCAGTTCAGTACATGCGGGATCAAGGTTGGAAGATAGCAGCCTTGCAGGCTGATCCGAAGTACCACGCCCATCAATTGTATCAATCAGAGGGTTTTTTTCTCCATCGGGCGACAGGGGATTTATGGCACGTTGGCTTGGGCAGGATGAACGTTCGCTGGAATTATTACAACGTTCTCGGATTGATCTTGCCCCTGGCTAAATCAATCGCTCCATTGATTGCTCCTCACCCGCCACGGGGTTGCATTGACTTGCTGGAAGATTATTCAAGCAGTGAAAACCCAAGAAATCCAGTGGATCTCGCCATTTGCCACGTTTCATCGGCGAGTGCATTGAATCATCCATGGGTTGAAAGATGGCGATCTGGCATCCAAAAAGCAAGCAAGAGCGTCCAAGCAATACCGTTCGAGATCATGGAGGCAGCGGTACTAAATAAGGACATGAACAAGCCTGTATCAAGGAAAATAATGATTCAATATGGCAACAACCCTCGTTTCAAGGCTTTCCTTAAAGCAGGTGGAATGGAGCGGAATTTCATGCTAGGTTTCAAGGGTAATGGATGCAAATCGAATGGAATTCATTTATACAAATCAGGCACGAGCCATCCGGGCAAACTTGTCGGTGGCTTGCGTTATTCGCTTAAATTCATGAAAAGGGGGAAATTGAAGGTATTCCTACCCTTCATTGACATGATATGGGTGGATCCTGGATACTGGAATGAGGGAATAGGAACGTGTTTACTTGAAAGATTCAGGGATTTCATGGGGTTATTTTTCCCGTTTTTCGCATGTCGTGCAAGTACGGGAAACTTGCCGCTGCGGAAAGCATTGTTGAAAAGTGGTTATTTCCCCATTGGAGGGGGCATCACGCAAGTAAAACGGCTGCACGACGGCAAGGTTTACCAAACCTTGAGGGATTGGAAAGGTGCGTGGTATCTCACCTGAAAGGCATGATTCACTTTCGAAATCTTCTTTATTCAACCCATCTTCTGGTCAGATATGCCCTTTTGGAACAAAGGTAAATCAAGGGAGGAAAAAGAAGCAGAAATTGCTATCCTCCAAAAGAAGCAGGATGTATGGAACGAGAAAATAGCCAAGGGCTTCCAAGATCACTCCCATTGCATCGTGTGCGGCCGTGCAATCCACTTTGGGAAGAAATATTGTAGCATTGAATGCAAGGAAAAGTACATGAACTTGGAAGGCAAAAAAGGCAAGCAGAACAAGTGGATGTGCATGTTGATGGGTGTTTTACTCCCCTTGATGATGGTACTCATGTTTGCCTTCCAGTAAATTGGATCACATGACTAAAACCTTCTAACCTGTTAACATGGGCGAAGCTATAATGGCTCCTAATAAGAATGAGGAAACACTTGTTCCTTGGGAAGAAGCCATCAGGGAAAAGTTAAAGGACAATCCCGATCCTGTTGGGTTTCAACAGGAAATTCTAAAGATCCTTTTAAAAATCAGCGGGGAAGGAACTGATGGCATGCAAAGAGCCAAGGAAAAACACGATGTCTCGAAACCCAGGTTTTTCCTCTCTAAGGTGTTTGGTGCCTCTGCCCGAGTGAAGATCATTGAAGCATTTCTTAATTATCCTGAATCTTGGTTTAACTTGGGAGATCTAGCCACGATTGCAGGCGTGGGAAAAACCAGCGCCAAGAGGATCGTGGATAATCTTCTATCGGAGAAGAAAGTAATTATCGAGGAATCATCCGAGGAATCCAACGAGAGATTACTAAAACTTGGGAAAAATGATCTCACGATGGAATTGCAATTCTTCTACATGAAGCTGCGCGGGTTATATTAACACGGCTCTTGAATTAGAAAAATTGTGCAAGGGACATTTGCTTTTTCTTGCCGTTAAATATGGTATTTTCCACCTTGGATTCCACGATTTCGATTTTCTGCTTCGTGTATTCCGACAGGTCAAATTTCTTTGACATTTGTAACGTGATTTCAAGGTATTTCTTTATACTGCCTGGTGCAACGGTAAGAACGATGGAGTCACTTCCGCATTTCAAGCATGTGCCTTTCAAGGGGGGCCGGCGGTACTTAGCATTGCACTTGGTGCACCTGAACGACTGAGTGCTAAAGGATCGCAAGTTTCCCATGATATCTGGCATGAAATGCGCTTGAATGACGCGTTTTACTTGATCCACATCATCTACAGCGGCAATTTTTCTCGCCAAGGCGAATTGAGCGAGTATCTTCTCCTCCATCGATTGTAACTTCTTGTAGGCAGTCACCTTCGGGCCCATGTTGATGCTTGTGGTTGGATGGGTGTATCCAATACCCTCGTACTGGCGTTCGCTGCCCAATCTATCGCCCACCGTCTCGATAAGCTTGGAGAGAGCCTTTGCATTAGGATATGATTGGCTACTTTCGTAAAACTCCAGGGGATACATCCACGACGAATCGACATTATGTGCTTCAGAATCGACCTCCTCGGGGACCACCCTGTTTGAAATAACCAGTGGCGTGTCCATCTTGGCTCCAATTCTCGATGGAAGGTAATACCTGGAAAAGTTCAATATCACGTCTAGGAACAAGAGAATTCCGTCTTCATCACCGTCACAGTTACGCCGTTTTGCTGCATGGAATGTCGTGTGGGCATAGCCCACGTTTCCACTCGTAAACCCGATGATCCTCCCAGCAACCCCTGCAGAAGTGTGCGGCGCAAGGCCAACAATCAAATGTCCCAGGAAATCACGTTCAGACTTGATGTTATAATATGGCTCCATGCCGTATACTCTCACGAGAAGCTGGTCAATGAATCGCGACACCTTGAAAAAATATTTTAGCGAGGATTTTGGCAGCAACACGTCTTGTATTTTTAATTCAATGACCTGCTCGCTATTGGTTAAAGGATTTCCGCGGGCGTCTTTCTTGTATCCCAACGAGAGCAAGTCTTCGACGGCTACGCCTATCTCTCGAGGCGTGAAATGGGTGAGCGGGCAATCACCTGTATCAAACCGTATAGTCCCATCCTTGTACACGAACACGTCAAAATATGCTCGCATCATTGCCTTTTCTAGGGGTTCTGGCATCTTGTACTCGCTGGATAAACCCTTCACGGCCTTCACGTCTGGTACCTTCAGCCTGATTTTTCTCAATGCACGATTGAATGCGTATACCAGGTTTACCTTTTTCCTCGAGTGATATTGCCCCTCTAAACCACACGCCTCGCACGTGGTTCGACCTTGGATGGCTTTATTGCACTTTGGACATATCAGGAATTCTTCCATGGCTCCCTTGCACTTTGGACACTTGTTATAGAAGGTGATGATCTTGCATTTCGGGCAGAGTTTGTTTGTCACGTCCACGTCGATGAATTTTTTTTCCAGTTGCTTCTGCAAGATACGTTGATTGTTGCAATCATGGCCGATTGGGAATAAACCATGTACCGGCGGGCTCATTTTCCGTTCCTTTGCCTTTTCAGGGCGCCCCATCCTTGTACCCATGAAATATGAAGCAGTATCCTTCAAGTGCACGGTGGAAAGTGCATTAAGCGACTTCAAGGGGGTTTCCGCCACTTCAAGTTTCTTCTCGGGATTTTCCCATGACAAGGTGGCAAGTAACACCTCACTTTCTTCCTGAAAGTTGCATGAACCCTTTTCTACAACGTGAGGTATGCAGGCCCTTTCCAAGATTTTCTTGATTTCGGGATTGGTACCACATTTCAGGACGATTTCATCTTTATCGTTTCTAGACACGTGCCCTGATTGAATGATCCATTCCCGCAGGATTTGAAGCTGGGAGAAGGTGATACCATTCCAGAAATAGGTATACCTGGGGTGCAATGCAACCCCAAGGAGTCTTGAAATTTCCAAGGCGATCTTCGCGGAAGGTGGGGAGTAAAAAATATCATCCAAGATCACCTCGAGTTTTTCAGGGGCGATATTCAGCTTTCCAGCCAAGTCACCTGTGGATATGTTGGTTGCTTTCATCCCCGCCCTCACCTCCTGGACCCACCATTCTTCCACATACGGTGATGGAAGGATCTTGTGGTTATTCTCAAGGAATTCCCCGTATCCAATCAAGACATCTCCCATAAACAGGATCTCTTCTAAATTTTCTTTAATGACACCGATTTTTCGGAGTTCCTCTACCCGTATCACATCACCATTTTTCAGTTTCACGATGGGTCCTGCAATGGAATCAACTGGCATGGCTACCGTGCTTTTACCTGGCCTCTCCACCCGTAATTGAGTGCCAAGCGCGATGAAGTTATCCGATAAATACATGGTAGCCGGGTGGAACCCGTATCCTGCCAATCCCATGTTTCTTGAGCGACCGTACCTGATCCTGAACCCACCATGGGCGGAAGGATGAGCGAAAATTGGCCGCCCGGCAATCACCTCGGCGATGTACTTGGCTTTAGGTGGAATTCTCTTTTCACTCTTTTTCTTGTCATTATCACTCTCGCTTTGGAAAAGATCATCACCAAATTTTCGATCTTTTCCATTTTCTTCTTCCTTTTCTTCCCCCTCATAATGATCCTTTGGGATATTTCCCAACCAATCCCAATCCCTTATTTCCAACTCCCCGATTAATTTCAGGATCTTCTTGGATTTGGCAAGTACCCCGTCATTGAGAACGAGACACGCCCCTCCCCGGATTTTATTGGTATCAACTCGTTCCAAGTTCCTATATGCAGAAACCTCATCTTGATTAGTTGGATCTCCAGTTATTTCAATTGGAACATGAGAAGCTACCCACTCTAGTTCTTCTTTAGTGCTAGTGTATTGTAGATTCACGATGCGATTATACATCCGGATTTCCTCGATGTATCTAGCAACTTCATCTGGTGTCGCCACGAATTTATCCAAACCAAGTAGTTTCCTGATATGATCTGCCAGTAATACCACGTATGCTTGCGTGGTTCCCCCTGCCGCCCTGATTGGGCCAGCGAAGGAAATCGAGAGATACTTGCTTTTTCCATCATCCTTGATGGTGATACTTGAAATACCTTCGAGGGGCGCGCTCACGACCCCCTCAGTCTTTATTGCCAAGGCACACCGTATTGCAAGATCTGCTGCTTCTTCCAATCCATTATTTTTCCTTTCCTCGACGATTTTCTCCGCGATGGTGAATGCAACATGATCCCTGCTCATGCCCTGAGATAATTTACGTATCCTGTCAGCAATACCTTCAGGTCCAACAAGTGCTTCAACCCTTCCTGCAATATCTGATGCAACGTTGGTTTCAGGTTCATCGACTGGATCAAGCCCTTTTTTTC
>WJJB01000492.1 GCA_014729935.1 Candidatus Bathyarchaeota archaeon
GCCATTGTTATTGCGGGTTGTACATGTCGGAAGAGTACCATGCTAGCGGGAAGAAACCGGTACCCATCCCTGAACGGCGTCCAGAAAGCAAGGAGGCTTGATTCTACCTCCTTATTGATACCTCTAAACCCATCTCGTCAATATGTATTCCCGAGGTTTTCGTAAAGAACCGATCGTTACCGGTGAGCTCCAAGTAATCTCCCGCCTCCTTCTTGAACGAATCCATGGTGGCGTTATGGCACATGACCGTGCTCCCGGGTTTCAATTTCGGGAGCGCTCGTTTCAGGAACGTGTAGTTGATGCGCTTCGTGCCCTCGATTCCAGTTTCTGGGTCCAATCCATTTGCATCCAAGTATAGCAGATCAATGCTATGCGTCCCATACTTCTCCAGGACCTTAAACCCGTCCTCCCCGTGAACGTTCACGTGGATCTTGGCTTGAAGGATCGATTCTAATTCCTTGAAATTATCCCGACATAATCGAGCGTTATTTTTTTCGATTTCCACAGCATCAAGTTGCGCTGCATCATAGGTACCGTCCAAGGCTGGACCCATGCTCCACACGACGGGATTACCCGTGAAGATACCAAGCCCCAAGATGGATCGTGGCTTCAAGATGGCACTTAATGCATATAGCAATCGCTCCATGGGGGGATTGATCGCCGTCCAAAAAACGAAAAAGGATTCCTTGACTTGCTTCCTGAATGCCGAGAATTTATCAAGACTATACCGGATTTCCTGGATGAAATCGTGTTCGTGAAGCTCTTCCAACACGATTTGAACCTTTTCGATCTCCTTCTCAACTGGTTCATTGATGACTTTCTCTTGCCCCGGCTTTTCCCTAGACTTGTAGAAACACCTGTCCCATTCTTCACGCCGTATATCGTGTCGCATAATAGCCAAAGTTCCCCTTTTCCATTTAACATTGTGCACGGTTGGATTTACGGTTCGCTCGTGAAAATGGTGCAGGCGATGCGGGGAAAAACATTCAGGAATCCTTGATTGAATACATCTTCCCATCTCTTGAAAGAAAGCCTTCCTTGATCATGTCATTGATAATGGATGCAACGTTGTCGGGCTTTTCATCACCCAGGTGCTTGGTAATCTCGTCAAGGGAACGTGGTTCTTGAAGGACGAGTCGCAGGATTTTTCCCCTGGCTTGCCGTGACGATCCCGTGAATGGGGCTGCTCGCTTGTATTGTTTTCCTCGTTTGGCAATCTTGTTTTTATATCGTTTCTTCAAGAACACGCCATAATCCATCAAGGCATAGTACCATTCCCTGGGATTGCTTGTATCGAGGGTTTGCTTCACCAAAGGAAGGATCTCAGCATCCATGACTTCCTTCTCATCCTTGAAGAAGAAGTGGAGATATACCGTTCGAATATTTGTTTCGATAAACACGTTCGGCAAATTGAAGGCAAACGTGGAGATGGACGCTGCAGTATTCGGCCCTATCCAAGGAAATTCTTCCAATTCATCTATCTCACTCGGAACTTGTCCCCCATGGTCATGAAGAATCATGCGGGCGATCTTTTTCAGTGCTAGAGCACGCCGGTTATATCCCAAGCCTTTCCAGGCTTCCAAGATCTCGGCATGCGTGGCTCTCTCGATACTCTTGAAATCGGGAAACCTTTTCAAGAATTCAAGGTACTTTCCCTGAACCCTGGTAGCTTGGGTTTGTTGAAGCATGATCTCCGAGATTACCACGCGATAAGGGACCCGGTAATGTCTTGGCGACCTGAACGGGAATTCCCTACCTTCCTGATGGTAATAGTTCCATATTTCCTCCCTGAATGCTTTGATGACCGTCTTGGTGAGCCCATCACTGGAATAATCCTTCCAGATGATATCAGACCTGTCGGGAACCAGTCTTGCCTGTTTCATGGATGGTTATAATTACCTAATGGCAGTTTTTTATATTTCCGTTGTTGGGAGATAATGATGGCGTTAACTATCCCCGTGATGTGGTTTTCGTGAGAGTGGTGATGAGTCAATGATCTTGCTTGAAAACGTGTTCCATGGCAGGTTCATTGAACGACAAAACCGGTTCTTGGTAACGGTGGATCTTGAAGGCGTGGGCAGGATTGAAGCCTTCTTACCCGATCCCGGCAGGTTGGAAGAATTACTAGTGGATGATGCCCATGTCCTGCTTGGTGCAATTGATCCATCGAATATGGGTTCAAGGAAAACCGCACATGATTTGGTTGCCGTTTATTCTGGTAACATTCTCGTGAGCGTGGATACTCGCGTTCCGAATAGGTACGTTGGACAATTACTTGCCTCTGGCTTCTTGCTAGAGATGGAAATAGACGAGATCAAGCCAGAGTTCAAGTATGGAAAGAGTCGACTCGATTTCAAGATCACGTCAGGCAACCAATCACACTTGATGGAAGTGAAATCGGTCACCTTGGTGGAGCAAGGGGTCGCCAAGTTTCCCGATGCACCCACCACCCGGGGAACCAGGCACGTTCGTGAATTAATCGAAGCAATGAAGGATGGATTCGAGTCTTGGATAATTTTTGCCGCACAACGTGATGATTTCGATACATTTGAGCCACACGTGTATAGAGATCCTGATTTTTCCAGTGCCCTGCATGAGGCTCGCGATGTGGGAGTTAACATCATCGTATTTTCCAGCAATGTATTCATGGATGGAGAAAACCGGCTATGCATCGAACCGACGAGGAAGAACATACCCATTCGGTTCCCATGAGCTAGCTTTTTATTGCGGGTGATGTACCTTCACACATGGTTGGTTCATTCCGCGAGCGCATCTTGGCTACATTCAGGGGTGAACGGCCTGAACGTGTCGTGTGGCAGCCCCGGATCATGTACTGGTTTAACGGGAACAAAGTATACGTCCCAAAGAAGAGGCACGATTCA
>WJJB01000493.1 GCA_014729935.1 Candidatus Bathyarchaeota archaeon
ATTAAATACCGTGTTGGGTTTGATTGCCATTAGGTTGCGAGGATTTGAAATGGATCCAAGAAAACCAAACTTATTCCGGTTCAGGGTGAATGATTCATCAAATGTCACCTCCACCAGCACGGTGTTTAGCGTGGAAGTGGAACAAGGGTTCAAGTCAAACGCATCCCTGCTGCTATCGAATGGTAATCAAGTTGCTTTCATGAATTTAGACGGGGATATCTCCTGGAGCATCACCATGACAAACACCCTCGATAAAGAAATGCTATCAAATGGCAATATTCTCGTCACGCGGGGATGGATCGGTGGTGGTGAAATACTCGAAATTGCTCCCGATGGAGAGATCGTGAAAAATTATACCAAGGCAGGTGAATTGGATTTTAATTGGCCACACGATGCAGACATGCTACCGAATGGGAATTTACTCGTGGCGGACACGTTAAATGATCGTGTCGTCGAGATAAATCCCGATGGAAGCGTGAACTGGTCTTGGCGAGTTCAAGATGTAATGAATCCCTTGGATCATGGTGCAAGCACGGCTTATGTGAATGATGCTGACAGGTTAGAAGACGGCAGGACAATCGCGTGCCTGAGAGACCTGAACATGGTGGTCATCGTAGGCGAGAATGGGGACATTGAATGGAGTTTCGGTGATCCAGGGGATGATTCTTTACTAAACAGGCCCCATAATCCAGATATGCTGGAGAACGGTAATATCCTGATCTGTGATTCTGAAAATGCCAGAATAGTCGAAATCAACAAAAATATGGAGATCACATGGACATTCAAACCTAACATATCGGGGGATCCCTTGCTCTCGTGGCCCAGGGATGCAGATCTCGTCGATGATGAGCTGCTAATTGTATCTGATACCCGTTCAAGGGGGAAGGGTGAAAATGCGATTTATTTCTTTAACAGGACGACTGGCGAGGGGATATGGGAATTCCACACGATGGGTGCCAATTATGATACTGATTACCTTCAAAACCGGGTTCCGGATGTGAAAATTCTATCCCCATTGAATACGAGCTATCGCTTTTCCCGTGCCATAGATGTCATCTTCCAGGAATCTAGGTCATGGCGGAATCTATATTATAACATACGTGATGAAACAACTGGGGAGTGGATTCACGAGAATCCGGTGCAATATCAAGAACCACGACGGGAATATCTAATGAATGATCACCATTACATGATCGAAGCTTGGGGAAATTCCACGACGGGTGGTAGTGGGTGGCCACAGGATGATTCCTTGCTATTGACACAAGATATCCATTCAAGCACTAAATTCACGATAAAATTGAATTGCACCATGCCAGATGATGAACCCTACGAGGGTACAACCATGCTCTCTATCACCCAACCTGCCAAGATCATCGAGGTGAATCACGAGAACGAGATTCTATGGGAATACGATTACAATCCTCCAGACGGGTTTGACCTTATCGAGGTATACATGTATGACTTCGAGCGGCTCCCCAACGATCATGTCGTGTATGGTATCCTCCTGAGATTATCCAACGGGTCCATCTATCACTTGATCGAAGAGATTGATCGGGGCGGAACTGTAACATGGCGAAAGGAATTCAATGGGACCTTGGTAGGAGATAATCATGATATCGATTACCTCCCTGATATCGATGAATTCCTCATGGCAAGTGCAAATGATGATGCCGTGCTTCAACTGAATCGCTCGGGAGATGTCACTTGGTCATGGTTTGCCGAGGATTATTTTACAAGGACAACTGACGACGATTGGACTCATATTAACGATGTGCAACGCTTGGAAAATGGAAACACGATAATCTCTCTCAGGAATTTGGACATAATTCTTGAAGTAAACGAGTCGGGAGATATTGTATGGCAAATTGGCGATGTTACCAATGGAAGCATGTTGAATCACCAGCACCACCCAACAAGGCTCCCTAACGGGAATACCATCGTGTGTGATTCTGATAACCATCGGGTAATCGAGCTCGATCCATCGGGAAATATCACGTGGACCTCTGATGACTATCCATCATTAAACTTGATCTGGCCACGCAGCATGAATCCACTTCCAAATGGAAACATGATCATCCTTACCCCCAATCAGAAACGCGTCATTGAAATTAGTAGGAATGGCTCCATAGTCTGGGAACATAATGGATCATATGTTTTTTCTGCAGAACGAATAGATAGATATGCCCCGGTACCTGATTTCATTGAACCACGGGATAAATACTATAACGAGACCATTCCCATCACCATGCAATGCTTGGCACCAGATTTTCATGAATTGGTGTATAACATGAAGAACCTGGACAATGGAGAATATTATTTCAAGTCCAACAAGACATGGGACGGGGAATATTCAGTAAATCCCCCGTGGGGAAGGTATCAAATCCTCACTTGGACCTTTGATACAGGCACGATAAACCTGTATCAAGGAAACCAAGGGAAATCTAATGAAGGTTTGTTCACCTCGGGCACGATAACCATTGCTCCCGTCGTGAAGAGCGTTTCTTATGAAGAGAATTTTCATGCTATAAACATTGAATGGGATGGTGTTGCATGGGTTGAAGAATACGAGGTGTACATGGGATATGGGAGTTATCCTGATGGAAATACAACCACGAGCATGACCAAGAAGCACGTCACTACTGATACTCAAGCACGGTTTAGGGTGAATGGCAACGGGGACGTGTATTTCGCTGTAATGGCTACGAATGCCACCCACTCCAGTCCATTGTCAAAGTTCGTTCTTGTCAAGATCTCGCCGAAATATCCCACGCTCATGATTTCTTGCTTCCTGCTGATTTCCTTACCAGGTATTCTCCTCATTCTTGATTCCCGCAGGAAGAAAAAAGAAGGTAAAGTGAAATGAATTCGTTCTCTTTACTCCTTGGATTCAGGATGGTCTCCTTGAACAGTATTTCTTGACTTTGAATCATCACTGCTTGCTGGATCTATAGGGGCTTTTGTTTTTCGATTCTTATAATATCTATAGACAAAATAGAGAACTATTTGGCCCCCAATGATTACACCTAATAATGCCATGAACAGGATCATGTCCTCGATTCCCTGGGCATCCTTCAACCAGTTAAAATCGTTCCCGAACATGTAATTCAAGCCTGAATAGGTGAGGGAAACGGGATCATATACCTTGTAGAAGATAAGGTAGTTCGTGCTATCAATCTTTTCCAAGGAAAGAATTGGATTACCTGGAGCCAGACCATCTGAAATGGGGAATGTATATTCCAATGACGTCTTGTTTCGAACGAGATCATGATACGTGAAAGTATTACCAGTATTTATCAGGTATTCGCCATCATCGAAAATCAAGTAGTTGAAATCCGTGCTCATGGTGATATTTGAAACCATGTTGATGGTCGTGGACGGTAAGGAAGAAAGGTTCTCGGGAACAATGAATTCGTGGAATTGGTATGGTTCATAAAGGCCTTCAGCATGATCATTGAATACAATTGCCATTGCAATGGAACCATTATCCAATCTCTCGAAGGAATAATACGATGTGATGTTTTCCATGAATAGTACTTCGGGATCCCACGTGGTGCCCCCGTCTTGGGAGATCCTGTAGTACAATGAATAATTAAGTGAACTTACCGAGCTATTCCTTTGTTCCCAGATGGCGAATAACGTGGTTTCGTTGATTTTCACGAGGTAAGTATTCCTAAATGCATAAAGGCTCGAGTCGCTGATGATTTCAGGTGCACTCCAAGAGGATCCATTATCATTCGTCTTCATGCAATACATGTATGTGTGTGGTGTTGCTTCAAACCTCATGTTGAAGAAGAGGATGATGGTTCCGTTTTCTAGTAAAACGATGGATGGATCTTTTTGTTCAATGTAATTCATCGGGACGCTGATGGTCCGATTAACATCAAGGATGAATGTTTTTTCCACCTCGAATGATTCCTTAGAAATGATTCCAAGGAACAGCTCATGATTGGTGGAGTTACTCCAATCCCAGCAAAGAGCGTAATTCATGGTATTTTCAGACCATGAGATTCCCCCATTGAAATTCCTATCAAGAAGGCTGTATTCTTCCTTTCCAATTGGCAAATTCTTTGCTGAAATGGTTGGGATCATGAGAAATAACGTGAATGAAATGATAGCTATAGAGATCTTGAGTGATATTGATCTTCTTTGGTTTCCTCGCATTTTTACTTGCCTCCATATCTCGCGTGATTGCGGTTCTCGTCATGGGAGGTAGGTGCGAATTCATATATATTGTTTTTAGAGCGACGATGTGTTTCAATGTTAATTCCAATTTGCCCTAGCCGTTGCACCCAATCCTTGAGGCATCCATTATCCTTGCCTTGCATGAGTAAAATATACAAGATCAAGCTAACAAGGCATAATTTCATGGTTATCATCAACAATGTAATAATACTGGCAGGGATGTGGATGAACGCATTTGCCGGGTAATCTACCACGAAAATGGTGATTAATAGATTTTCAAACACCATAAATCCCGCAAATGTCATGAATAATAATCCTAGAATACCCCTGTTGGTGATTAAACCTGAGCAGAGAAGGGGAAGGAGCAAGATGAAGTCGTGATATTGGAATTCTGGCCTCATTAGAAAGACAATAAGTAAAACATCTAGTAATTGGCGGCTTCTATTCATGTTTTTTGCCACATGTCTCGTGCGAGCGAAGATTATGACGAAAACAATGACCATGATTAATTTTCGTGACGATATGAGATAATCATCACCTAAAAGCTCATTGAAAATAAAGCCTACGATATTCAATTCAAAAAACGATTCAGGGAGATCAATATAAGTCAAGAATGATAGAATGTAAAACCTGTTTATTACCAGCGGGATGCTACAGGAGAGTAAAAAGGTAGATACGAATCCTGCCATGAATTTTTTCACATTTTCCTTCTGGCCATCTTTCCATGAATAAATCAATAATCCAATGGACATATAAAAGAAATCAAAACTTAAGCACGATAGGGCACCAATAATGCATCCTGAGTGTGTCCATCTATCTAGTAGCAAAAGATAGAATGAACCATACAAACCCAATGTCATGATCATGTTGATGCCGTTAAAGAAAATAACATTCGAGATGAATACCAGTGATGAAACCATCATGGTTAGACCAAACTTGAAATTCCCTCTTGACTCTTCACGGGGAATGATGCGGAAACTCATCTTGTAAAAAATGTATTGGAATAAAGCACATGATCCCAGGTACACGCTCAAGGGAAAGATTTGACCGATCCAGTTAAAACCCAAGAACAGAAACTCCCCAATAATGATGTAATTAGGAGCAAAGTGCGTCAAACCATAATATTCAAGTTGAGGAAAATAAGTATCAATCCGAAGGAGGTCATCCCTAAATGCTGGATCAATGCCAATATCAACCATGACAACCAAAATTCCAATGGAAAAATTTGTGATCATTGAAGCAATCATGATGGTTTTGGTAGATACCTTCTTGAAATGACGAGACTGGGCCATAAAATAAATCCCCAGGTGACTGGCAATAATCACTAGAACCAGGATAATGCTGGCGGGACCCCCAAAATGGCTAATCATAACGTTTCTTTCCCTTGAATGTGTGGTTAAACATGTGGCGCATTGATAATCTTACTTTTTCCAACTATCTGATTATTTCCATGCATCGCGTTTTCTTGATCGAGACATGACTTTTCCCCGCTTCATGCAAATGGCAATCATCGTCAAGCCAAATGGGTATAGGATTCCCGCGGGCACCAGGATACTTTCCAATCGCAAGATGAAATAGAAAAAAAGGTTCACCGGTTTTGGAAAATCCACCACATCCTCCTTCGACTTAACTTTCCTTCTCAAAAGCCGTAGAATTGCGATGGGAATGGAGAGAGAAAAATTCCAATTCATGATACGAACATGCGTGAAAACCTTGGTGATATTAATTATTCGGTCCATGGAGTAACGCCTTTGATGTCCCAACGCCCTGTCATGACTGCTATAAATGAAGGGAAATCTTGGCACGGTGCATATTAACAACCCATCGCGGGTTAATACCCTATGCAGTTCAACCATGGCTTCCCGATCCTCCCGGACATGTTCCAAGACATCGAAACACAATATCACGTCAAAATAATTGCTTGGATAGGGAATCTCTTTTATATCTGCCACCTTGCATTCATCCACAAACTGCTTTGGTACAATGTCCATTACATCTTCATTCTTATCAAGCACGTGGATTTTACCCAACTTGACCAATGATTCAAGAAATTCACCCGTTCCAGCACCCACGTTCAATATCCTGGGTTGTCTATCATCTCGCAAGCCAGGTTCCAAGAATCTTCTAACCAGGTTCGACATGAGATCTCGCCGCGCCATTGACCAAAAATTATCAAATTTCTGCCCCGAAAGAAGATCCTTGTAATCCATGGTGAATCCTTCCAGCCTATGTTTTATCTGGAAAAGAGATTACCGATGATGTTGAATATCGAAACTAGGAAATAATGAACCACCCACTTGATTTCTGGAATCGTGTGAAAGGTGCTAATGATTGACATGATTTTCCTTGGACGCATGTAGAATTCCCGGACGGCTATGGAATAGGCTCTCTTCACGTCCCCTGGTTGCAATTTACCAAAGGTAAAATTGATCACTGGCTTGTAAAAAAAGCCTAAGTTTACCTCGGAACCCTGCTTATTGGGATCCGCACGGGCCTCATCATTATCATCGGCACATCCGATCGTGCCAATATCATGAACAATATCATACATTTCGGTGCCAGGAAACAAGGTTGTAATGAAGAATAAAGCGAAATCAGGATCAATTTCCTTGGCGAACCTGATGGTCTGCCGCATGGTTTCAAAGGAATCATATGGAAGTCCTAATTGGAAAAACGCACGGAGCAAAAATCCATATTCTTTTGCCAATCGTGCTGTATTGCGCACCTTATCAAGATCGAGCTTTTTTCCAATTTTATTGACAATGGATTGCACTCCCGATTCAACCCCGATTGCAAAGCCATAAACCCCCGCCCTGCGCATCTTTTTCAAAAGGGGGGGTGAAAGCGTATCGGCTCTTATCCCGTTTGGCATGAGTAAATAGATGCCTACTTCCCTCTCGATGATGAGATCAAGGAGCTCGTTTGCAAAATCCAAATCGAATGTGAGATTATCATCTACGAAAATAACCTCCCTGGCACCAAACTTGTCCCTGAGATATTCTAACTCTCCCACGATGTTCCCAGGGGATCTCTTCCGGATCTTGTATCCATGGATGATCTTCGTGCAATGAATGCACCCGTATGGACACCCACGGGTTGCCATGATGGGATACAGGGGGTTATGCCGGTAATGATTGAAATAATTTCTCGAAGCAGGGAAATGCTCCCATGAAGGATAAGGTATCTTGTCCAAGTCTTGAATATAACCATTTGGTGGTCTCGCGTGGATGGTTCCATTCTCGTCCTTGAAGACCAAACCATCAATGGAGGAGATTTCCTTTCCCTCATCCAAGGATTTTACCAATTCTTGGAAGGTGTATTCACCTTC
>WJJB01000494.1 GCA_014729935.1 Candidatus Bathyarchaeota archaeon
ATTTTGCACCGATCCCCCTTGCGTGGAGGTATGCCCACAGAAATGCATGGAAAGGGATGAAAAAACCGGAGTCATTCATGTCGATGAGGATAAATGTGATGGTTGCTCGTTCTGCATCAAGGCATGCCCGTTTGGTGCAATTGCCTTGCATACCGAGAGTCAAAAAGCCATCATGTGTGATCTGTGCGAGTCAACAGACGCAGGGGAGCCTCAATGCGTGATTTATTGCCCGAAAGAGGCGATTCAAGTGAAGAGCGTTACTGGCCTCGCGCAAGAATCCCGGAAAACGCAAGTTCTTGCATTATTGAAGGGGTTGGAGAAGGAGGTTTAAACCATGGTCAAGGGATACATAGGCAGGAATGCACGCATAGATTTGACAACCGGTAGCATCAAGATAGAGCAACTATCAGGGGAATACATGACCAATTACATCGGGGGGTATGGATTCGCAGCGAAAACCTTGTGGGACGAGTTGAAACCTGGTATCGATCCACTTGGCCCAGATAACATCCTCATTTATAATGTTGGTCCGTTTCCCGGCACGCCCCTTCCAACAAGCTCGAAATACGGGGTGTTTGCCAAATCACCATTGACTGGGTTGTTTGGAATGGCTATTTCTTCCGGCTCGGTGGGGCAGCAGATGCGCCAAGCGGGTTTACAACAGATCATCTTCACCGGAAAAGCGGAAAAACCAGTTTTCCTCTTCGTGGATGATGGGGATATCCAACTTCATGATGCACATCACTATTGGGGAAAAAAGGATTCCTGGGAGACAGAGGAAGAGATTCGGGAGGAATTTGGCGACGAAAGAATCGCGGTGGCTTCCATCGGAAAAGCAGCAGAGAACCTTTCCCGTATTGGATGCATCACCAATGACAGGAACCGTCAAGCCGGACGAACCGGCATGGGTGCGGTGATGGGTTCGAAGAAACTGAAAGCAGTTGCGTTCAGGGGCACTCATGAAGTCACGGTTGCAAAACCAGAGGAATACCACGAACTTTGCTTGGATCTCATCAAGCGAGCTAATGGCCCAGCCACCCTTAAATACCGGGATTTGGGCACCCCGATCAATACTTTGAATTTCCAAAAACTTGGTTGCCTTCCCACCTATAACTTCCGTGAGGGAACATTTGATCAGGCTGAAGCAATCTCCGGTGAGACTATGGCAGAAAAGTGGGTGGTGAAGAAAGCTGCATGCAGCAATTGTCCCATCGCCTGCGATCACCTGTGCTTGGTACCCGAAGGACCATACAAGGGATCTGTCTCTAGCGTTGATTTCGAATCGATTTTTGCGTTAGGAAGTTGTTGCGGCGTGGGAGACATGGATGCCATCATCCGCGCCATCGAGCTTTGCGATAGGCACACGATCGACACCATGAGCGGTGGTGTCTGCGTGGCGTTTGCCATGGAATGTTTCGAGAAGGGATACTTTACCAAGGAGGATTGCGGTGGTCTTGACTTGAAATTCGGGAATTCTGCAGCAATGGTGGAGTTCGTGAATCAAATATGCGAAAGGAGCACGAAAGCTGGAGATATCATCGCGGAAGGTACCAAGATTGCTTCGGAAAAAATTGGAAAGGATTCTGCAGATTTTGCCATGCATTCGAAAGGATTGGAGCTGCCAGGATATCATTTGAGCGCGTTGAAGACTGCAGCAGTTGGATTCTCCGTCTCCATCAGGGGCGGCTGTCACCTGCGGAACGGCGCATATTCACCCGACGTGAAGGGCAAGTTTGATCGGCTCACCGAAAATGAACCTGAGAAACGGGCTGCGGCAATTATTGGAACGGAAAACCTTTATGCTGTAATTGACTCGTACATCATATGCAAGTTCACCCGGGGAATATACAAGGACACGGGGGAGATGGCGAGTGTCTACGAGATGGTTACTGGACACCCGTTTGATGAAGGCACGCTGTTGAAAACAGGCGAGCGTATCCTCAATCTATCAAAGGCATTTAACATTCGGGAAGGATGGACGAGGGATGATGACACGCTTCCAAAGCGCATGTTCACCGAGCCGCAAACCAAGGGCCCCTCAAAAGGTGTCGTGGTAGACCGAAAGGGATTTGAAAGCATAAAGGACCATTATTACAAGCAACGTGGCTGGGATAGCAAGGGAATTCCCACGGACAAGAAACTAAAAGAATTGGATCTCGATTTTGTCATCGGTAAGTTATGAATGAAGGAATCTGAACGTGCCCTTGAAAGCGGGAAAGACAATATCCCGCTTCGATTCTCATTTTTTTTTACCCGTTTTCCGCCAAGAAGCCACGTCCTTTAGTGTATTTGGGACGTGATTGTTCAATACCTAGAAGGTTTTAATCCCTATCTAGCTTGTACCTTAGTGGATCGCGTATAAAAACTCGCTAGGTCCAACGGTGGTTCATTCTTGAAAGCAATTGATTCACGACCCGGTGATTCAAATTCCAATACGGAAGAAATTCCCGAAGAAATTAAAGAAATCATCGACCTGAAGGAACAAGTAAGGAACAGGATAAGGGGTATTCGATATACATTACCCCTTGATATTCATGAGGAACATTCTCGAGCGATAACGGAGAACGTGTTACATTCTCCAGAGTTTCGAGATGCGAATGTTATTTGCTGTTATGTTGACAAGAAATCCACGAGAGAGGTCTCAACCAGACAAATACTTGAAAAGGTCCTCGAGAACGATGGAAAGGTCTTGATTGTACCCATAACCAGGACGAAAGAATTCAAGTTGGATCTTTCCATCATCAAATCCATAGATATCCTCGTTCCTGGAACATTCGGCGTTCAGGAACCAAGCCTTGAAATACTCGTCGAACCAAGCTTTGTTGACATGATCATTGTCCCATGCCTCGCGGTGGATCACCGTGGAAATAGATTGGGTTATGGGAAAGGATACTATGATAGGTTACTTGCAACCATACCGGATGATATTCCGATTTGTGCCTTGGCTTTCGAACATCAAACATCGTTTGACGTGCCCACGACTGCGCATGACATACCCGTGAACATGTTCGTCACGGAGCGCGGAGTCACCCGTATAGGTAACCGAGAGTAATATATGATATTAAATTTCATCTACTTTCCGAATGGATGGTAATATAGTAAAGATAGAGGGTTTATCGTGTACCTCATGATAAATACATGGAATCAAGCAAGGATTAACCTTGCTTGACGCGGATTCAAGGTTCCATTTATTGATGTATCTATCGTGGTGGACTTGATTAATAAGAAAGCATGAAGAAGTTATTATGAACACGGGAAGATTTAAATCAGTGAACTTTCTTACTATATCGTGTAATCACGTGTCCAATACCATGGTTGGTAGTGGTGCACTGTACACCGATTCCACAAATGTATTTAAACATTCACGATAACACATTATTAGATTCATGGATAAACACTCAAACGCGGTTGAGCCAAAGAAATGTTAGATACCAAAAATTTTGACCAGATCCTTTCTGAAATCATCAAGAGCGAGAGTGGCATCAAGAAGGTTATCCTGGTGGACAGGACGGGGTTGACCATAGCCCACGTTTCAAAATTCTCATATTACCCTGTTGATATTGATGGCATTGGAGCCATCGCATCCGCAATTTTCTGTGCGGCAGAAACTCAAGGCCAATCGCTTGAACTTGGCGAGTTGAGCATCGTCACATCAGAGTTCGAGGGTGGCAAGATCTTTGCGGCTTCATGCGGTAGGGGCGTGTTATGCCTCATATCGGATAGTGAGATAAATATCGGGCTCGTGCGGCTCATCATGAAGCGCAGCGGTGAGCAATTGCGGCAAATCCTTCAAGAGTTCCTTTCGGACGTTCCCGACGATCTTGGCTCCGAACTCGATCTCTCCGACTTGGATAACATAGAGCAAGGATAAGTCTTTTCCAGCCAAATATCTTCAATTCTTTTCATTACATTAACTATTTTTGCACTAAATGAACCAGCTAACCATGGCATGATGATAGGGACGAAAGTGAACGAACGATTCACTTGAAA
>WJJB01000495.1 GCA_014729935.1 Candidatus Bathyarchaeota archaeon
GCTCTGAAACCACCTTGTTTTTTCGTTCTACGGCTTTGGAGAAATCCGGCTTGATATCGCAAGAGATATTGATACCGAACTCGTCACCTTTCTCCTTGATATCTTCCAGCAATTTTGCTGATGCATAAAGCGCCTTTGTTGGAATGCAACCCCAATTTGAACACGTTCCTCCAAGTTTAGCCTTCTCTACTATTGCAATGCTCGCGTCATATTGTGCAGCCCTAAGCGCACTATGGTAACCACCGGGTCCCGCACCAATCACTATCATGTCGTATACTGTTTCTTCAGCCATCAAATACCACCTAAAATAATCTTACTTGGAATAGTTTTATTCCATTTGCAACTAGGAGTACATCCTTTTGGAAAAAAATGTTTTGCAACACGAAAAGGAAATGAGGGAAAGAGAACATGCAAGGACAATATGCTCCGTGGCTCACTCGGAAGCGGCTTCTTCATCCTCTGACTTAACAAGTGATGTAGCAGTGTTTTTGGAAAGCCGCATCATGCAATGCTTGCATTCCAAGCATCCGACATCTTCAAGGAATTCGCAGTCGAAATTGTACCTGAGAATAAGTTTTCTCATGTACTTCAAGATTATGGCTGTTTCTATTTCCTTGACATTCTCATCCGACCGTATGCAAAAATCTATGATATCATCGATTTTTTCCAAAGAGTGACCAGCCACGTAAACAATTAAAGATTTATCACCAGTAGTCCTGAACCCCGTGATGATGAAGGGGCAAAGCTGCATGCGTTCCAAGATCTTGGAACTATTCAAAGCCGATATCGAGACCTGAACGAGGTGGAATTGGTCGACTGCCTTGAAGTTCACGCCTTTTTGAATGCCCAGGAAGCTCTTCTCCTTCAATTTAGAGATTCGAGCACCGACAGCCGGCTGACTTTTTCCAATCTTTTCCCCGATTCGACTATGGGTGATTTCTGGATCATTTTCAAGATACATGACGATTCGCTTGTCATCATCGTCAATACCAAATTTATCATTTAAATCGCTCCCCTCCTCAACTGGAATATAATCTATATCTTGCTCTTCCACTGCAAGGGCGTGACATTGATCCCCACAAGCCAAGACATTGTGTTTCTCGAAATTAAAATCAATAGGAAGGATTAAATTAACAATTGGCTCGATGATCACCAGCATATCAACATGCGTGATATTTACCTTGGATCGGAAATGCACTTCGACAATTTCCTCAATTTTTTCCAGTTTGGAACCAACTATCCAGACAACTATATTCGTTCGACCCGAAACCTTGAAAGCGTTGATTACGAATGGACAACACGAAATTAAGTCAAATAATTCCTTGGGATTTTTTGCATGCATGGAGACAAGTGAAATAACCAGCTTGTTCTCCTTCAAGTTGACTCCATACTGGGTTGCCTGTAATCCCTTTCGTTCAAGCTTCAGGATCCTTGCTCCTACAGCAGGTTGGGACTTGTTGATCTTTGAAGCTATCACGGAATGCGTTAACTCGGGATCCTCTTGTAATAAAGACATGATTTTACGGTCGTCGTTATCTATCCCGAGTTTCTTGTTGAGGATGATTTTTTCACTCATGGATGAGTCACGGCAAGGTATATATTCATCTACAGTTTAAACAAGACACTTATTTTTAATAAGTTTGTTTTTCGGTCGCACCAAATACATACCTTTAGATGATGTGAGAGTTAACTTTAGATGAGGTATTGAACCTTCCAAATCAAGAATGGTAGATGCTAGCATGGGAGATGAGGTATCCAGGCACCAAGTGTGTTGCTTCACGATGGCAATCGTGTTTTTTCTCATTGGCATTCCCGTGTGGATCATAAGCTTGGATCCTGAATACAGGATGTTGCTTTGGGGGCTAATCGTGCTTGGGATATTCCTTGCATCCTTGTTATGGATTGCTTTTCACAAGAAGGGTGGAAAATCCTCACAAGATATCAAGGTGAAAAACGAAGATGAGGAAAACGACAGGAATGGGCCTAGGATTGGAGAAACGTACTAAACTTGGTATTCCCACGTGGTTGTTTCTTTCTCCCTCGAAGGGTTCTCATGACATGAATGTGTCGTGGTAATACATGACGAGCTTATTAATCGGTTCATCAATTCGGTTTCCCGTTTTACTGCTCGTTCTCGTGTATCCAATCATGTCATGCTCGTTCATCTTTTCTAGGATTTCCTTCCCAGAAATTTGTAGATCTTCATCTTCGAGATCCGCCTTAGTTCCCACCAGGTAAAGTGGGAGATCCGGCTTTTCTGACCTGAGGAGTTCAACCCACTCGTCTATGCTCATGAAACTGGTGGCTCTATCAAGCGAAAAAAAAACTAACCCAGCATGTGCCCCCTTGACATATGTCGTGAGGATGAACCTGAATTGATCTTGTCCCCCAAAATCCCAGAGTGCCAAGTTGTAATTAGTATCACCATATTTCACGTTTTTAGTGAGAAAGCCGACGCCAACGGTCATTTTTGTGTCCGTGAGGAATTTTCCTTGGCAGAGCTTATACAAGTAGGTGGTTTTGCCCACACCGCCATCACCACCAATAATTATCTTTAACACTGCGTTCCTCGTTCTCATCACCGTTTTCTCAGGGGATTCATATTTAAATGTGTTTTCGGGAATTTAAGAATTCCGCAATTCACCATCCCAATTCAATGAAGCTGCAAACCTTTTTTTCCGTGGATAATTCAAGATACCAGTAGATCAATCCCATCCACCAAGAGTAAGGATGGTATTGAAGGAGACAAGATGATCTTGGATTTCAGCCACGACGAGCGGTATTACTTCATCAAGAGAACAGTGCGAGAATTTTGCGAAAAAGTGCTGGGACCAACAGCGGAAGAGGTGGACCGGGCGCAAGAGTTTTCGTGGGATAATGCCAAGAAAATGGGTGAGATGGGATTTTGGGGAATACAAGTAGCTCCCGAGTACGGTGGTGCCGGGTTGGATACCATCACGTATGCCATGATCATTGAGGAGATTGCCAGGATTTCCGCTTCAGAATCACTCTCTGTAACCGTGCACAATTCTGTTTGCGCGTATCCCATCCAACGGTGGGGGACAGATAAACAAAAAGCCAAGTATTTGCCCAAGCTTGCCTCGGGCGAGCATATCGGATGCTTTTCGCTCACGGAGCCAAATGCCGGTTCCGATGTTGCTTCGATAGAAACAACGGCACGTGAGGTGGAAGACGGCTACGTGTTGAACGGGAATAAGGTGTTCGTGACCAACGGGGGCGTGGGAAGCACGTTCCTCATCGGTGCCATGACGGCCAAGTCTGCAGGCATAAAAGGCTTGACCATATTTATCTTGGAAAAAGGAATGAAGGGATTCATTGTTGGAAAGCACGAAAACAAGCTCGGTATGCGGGGTTCGAACACATCCGAACTTATCATGAATGAAGTTATGGTCCCAAGAGAGAACGTGCTTGGGCAAGTAAATGGTGGATTCAAGATTGCAATGGAAACGCTCAACGCAGGACGCATTGGTATCGCTGCGCAGGCAGTCGGTATCGGCCAAGCAGCCCTTGAATTGAGCTCATCTTACGCGCGAAAGCGAAAGCAATTCAAGCGACCCCTTACCGCATTTCAAGCCATCTCTTTCAATCTCGCAGACATGCTCACCGAGGTGGAAATGGCGCGATTACTTGTCCAACGAGCAGCTTGGAAAAAAGATAACCACAAACCATATGCGAAAGACGCCGCGCAGTGCAAGCTCGTAGCATCCGAAGTCGCCATGAAAGCTACTACAAAGGCCATCCAAATTTTTGGTGGGTATGGTTTTATCAAGGATTTTCCCATAGAACGATTCTTCAGGGATGCCAAGGTGACCGAGATATACGAGGGTACCTCGGAGGTAATGCGCATCATCATTGCACAGGATCTGATTGGAAAGCTAACACGATAAGCACGTTGGGGGTATCACGGAATGAAAATAATCACCTGCATCAAGCAAGTTCCTGCAAATTCAACCATTAAAATAGATCAAGTGACCGGGCATCTCGTGCGCGAGGCTACTCCCGCAATCTTGAATCCACTAGACAAGCACTCCATCGAGCTTGCTCTTGAAATCAAGGAGAGTCGTGAGGATGTGGAAGTCATCGCAATCACCATGGGTCCGGATCAAGCTAGATTGGCACTCTTGGAAGCATTATCGATGGGTGCAGACAAGGCAATTCTTCTATCAGACATTAAATTCGCTGGAAGTGACACCTTGGCAACATCGTACACTCTATCAATTGCCATCAAGAAATTAATGAACGATGATGATAATTATCTCATCACGTGTGGTGCCCAGGCAAGTGATGGTGAAACCGGTCACGTGGGACCACAAGTTGCCGAGGAGCTTGGTATTCCATCAATTACGGGTGCAAGTCGAGCAAGTTTGGATGGCGACGTGCTTCTTGTAACAAGGGGAAAACAAGCAGGGAAGCTTGAACAAATTAAAACTCGGCTTCCCGCGCTAGTAACGGTTACCAAGGGCGTGAATAAGCCCAGGTTGCCTACTTTGCATGGCATCACGCACGCGTTTGATGAAGGTGCGCTTTTATCGGTTTGGAATGCAGCTACAATAGATGCGGATGAAGAAAAAATCGGGATGGCAGGATCCAAAACCAAGGTATCCAAAATGTACACCCCGGAACCTAAAAAGGAGAATATAACTCTGACCGGGAGTCCAAAGGAGATTGCCTCCAAACTTGCGAGCATGTTGAAGGAAAAAAATTACATCTAATCTGGGGGGACATGAACATGCAACCGAATGCTAAATTGGAAGATTATTCAGGAGTCTGGGTGGTTGTTGAAAGGAGTGAAAGTGAGATTGATCCCGTCGTATTGGAACTCCTTGGAAAAGCCTGGGATCTCGCCAAGAAGCGAAACACCAGCGTGACCGCAGTGATTCTTGGCAAGCATGCCGACCAGGAATCCAAGAAACTAGGAATTCATGGTGCAGATAATATCCTGGGAGTTCATTGCCCGGATGTCCAAGATTACGAACAGGAATTCTACACGCGAGTATTGACTGAATTGGTTCATGAGCGAAAGCCAGAAATAATCCTTATAGGTGCTACACCTCAAGGAAGGGATTATGCACCTCGCCTCTCCAAGCGTTTAAACACGGGACTCACGGCAGATTGCACGGGATTGGATATTGAAGAAACCACCGGGAACTTGCTCCAAGAGTGTCCAACTTACGGTGGAAATATCATGGCCATCATACAGACCGTCTCGAGCCGGCCGCAAATGGCTACCGTGGCTAGAGGGGTGTTCAAGCCCAAGATAAGAACAAAAGCATCGAAAGTAAAGGTGGAAAAGATCACCTATTGTTTCGATGCTACACGGGAGCGCGCGAGCACCGTCGATATCATTGAACAGGATGGTGAGACTCGTGACGTTCGAGATGCCGAGATCTTGGTCGCGGGTGGAAGGGGGATGGAATCAAGTGAAAATTTTGGATTGCTAGAAGAATTGGCAAGGGAAATTGGTGGCAAGGTGGCAGGCACCCGCAGCGCGTGTGACCTGGGATGGATAGAAAAAAATTGCCAGGTTGGTCAAACTGGTCACGTGGTGAAACCGCGTCTTTACATCGCATGTGGAATATCTGGAGCGATTCAACACACCATCGGTATGCAGGATTCAGAGCATATCATTGCCATTAACAAGGATCCGGAAGCACGAATCTTCAGCATTGCGGACACGTGCATTGTGGCAGACGTGCTTGAATTCATTCCCGCTTTCATCAACGCCATCAAAAGGTTCCGTAATTCATGACGGTATACGCCCTGTCCACAGGAACGACCGGTAAAACTGCCTACTTATCCTTGGTTCTTCTTCTCAACCTTTCCGCACGTTCATCCAGAATTTCTTGAATCTTGGAGAAATCCTTCTCGCAGTACTTGTAAATGGGAAGCCACATGAGACCGGAAATGCCACCGAAGATGACCGTCATCCATATGATGGAAACTGAGATGGAGAAACCCACACCTTGCTTGTCGAAGAATGCAATGAAGGCAGAGCCCGCAATGGAGCCGAATGATCTACCAATGGTATCCAAGAAAGCAGCAGTTGCAAGCATCGTACCCCTGTGTTCTGGTAGATTGACATCTATCAAACTCGCATACCAATTTGGTGCTATCGCGAAGGAAAACATCAAACCGATTCCAAGTACAATTCCCATCAACAGCATCAATAACCAGAACGCCCATGGTTGGACGGAGACCGTGCCAAAGAAGAATGTTGAACTGGGCTTATTTGGGGCGAAGAACATTGCCCCCACGAAGAAAGGAATGTGAAATACCCCCCCTATGATTGCTATCTTCACTCTTCCAGCAGGATCTCCAGCCTTTACCTTGTCATCTCCCAGCTTCGAAAAATAAAATTGACCGAAAAGACCCAAACCAATAGCAGGCAAGAGAAATACTGCCAATTGACCGAGGGAATTGATATTGTTGAAATCAAATTGCAATTCCTCATTTATGAAGAGGACGATGTTTGCTATGAAAAATCCCGACACGACCACATCCAAGAAATTGAAGATCAACCAGAAATTGGACTTCCTGGTGAATATATACTTGAGATCCTTCTTGTTAATCTTATAGGTATATTTTAAATCTTCATCAGAAAGGATGTCCCTGAATTGCTTGTCCTTCGAACCGCGCTTCGGTTCTTTAACCAAGATGCACAACGCGGTGAATGCCAGCCCAAGGAATGCAACCAGTCCATAGGATAGTCTCCAGTTGGAGACAAGACCGGGATAATTTAGTTTCAAGTATTCCATCTGTGCAGGTATCGTCATGTCATCCCAGCCGGGGATATCCTCGAACGGGATTTTATTAAACGTGAGACCCAAGACGGCACCAAGTAAACCCCCAACCAAGGTGGCGATCCCCCACCAAGCAAAGGACTTGCTTCGCTTCTCGGAAGGAAACATGTCACTTAACAAGGAAAACACGATGGGTGAGATGGAACCAAGTCCGATGGTGCCTACTATCCGCCCAATAAAAAGGAAGATCACGTTGGGTGCCGTGAGCATGATGAAGAGGGCTATTGTCCATAAACAGCCACCAAGGATCAGCAACCATTTCCGTGAATGCTTATCGGCGAGGTAACCAAAGAAGAAGGTAAACACGCCCTGGAATAATATCCCTATTCCAACGAGCCATCCAAAAATCACCACATCAAGGGTCATGTCTGCCATAATGAGTACCTGATTCGCTGACAGGATTGCCGAGTCAGATGACGATAGAAGTACCAAGGGGAAGAATAACAAGAACCCGAAATTGGTTATTTTCCCAATCCTGCGTCCCTTTTTCGATGAGATTTCAACCGGTCCGGTATCGTCTCCCGTGCCACTTGCTTTTTTGGGGGTGTTGTTTCCATCCATGGCAATCACGCGAACCTGCAATATCTAACAGAATTCCCTACCTTAAAATCCCGGATATTTTGTAATCAAAATACATCGATTAATGCACCCGTTCATTTCTTCCCATCATGTCAAAATTCAAGGCTGGGTTTCAAGAGATCGACATCACGCCTCCAATTGGGACCACCGCACTTGCAGGATACGGGGGGTTGAAGAAGTTCGCACAAGGAATCAATGACCCATTGAAGGCAAGTTGCATTGTTCTCGAGTTGCAGGAAACACGGCTTGCCATCGTGTCACTTGATTTGGTGGGTTTATTGCCTGAAACTGTCGGTAAAATCCGTGATCTTGCATTCGATCTATCAGATGGACTGGTGCAAAGGCAAAACATCATGATCGCGTGCACCCACACGCATTCAGGACCGGATACCATGGGCATCTTCACGCCTGGGCATTTCCTGCAATACAAGCCAGACATTGGATATCTCGAGATGCTGGTGAGGAAGGTAGCAGGCAGCATATTGGGAGCCTTGAATAACTTGGAACCGGTTACTGCAAGTTATGCCACGGGTTCTCTCATCGGTGCTTCGGCAAATCGAAGAGCGCATCTCTCGCCAAACCCATTGCACGAGAGAACCATCGATCCAGAAGTGCAAGCGCTATACTTCCACTCAGACCAAGGGCTCAAGGGTATCATCGTAAATTTTGCAGCCCATGGAACTTCCTTTCCCACGGGTTCCACCATGCACATTTCTGCAGATTTTGTTCATGGCTTACGAGATGAGTTAAAAGCGCATTACAATCAAGCGGTAACCTGCGTGTACTTGAATGGAGCTATTGGTGATGTCACGCCACTCAGTCTTGCAATTCCGAAAGAGATTGAACCTGTTAGCATCACGCTTGACAAGGAGAACAATGAAGGCATTATCGGAGGTTTTAAAGAGTTCTGTAACGTGCTGCATGTGGATGCATCGCGCTTTGCAAGCTTCGTTGAAGAGATCGTGGAAAATCCCACATCGAAGTTGCATGGGGTGAGCATATTAACCAGCTTGGATGCTCAAGGTAATCTTATACTAAAATTTGCCGAAAAATTCCCTTCATCAAGAAACATCAAGAGATTATTGATGCTTTTTATTTACAATGAACAGGAGGATCCAGCACACGTACGTGTCGGCAAGAAAATCGCCCAAAAGGTTATCAAGCTACAAGAATCAAGAAGAAGGCAGCTCGATGTTACATGTCTCATCTCCAAGGAAGCAATCGTCACGCTCGATATTGACGATCCAGAAATGGCAAACGAGGGTATTTTCGAAGATTATATCATCGAAAGAGATGGGGAATTCTTCTCGGAGGTAATCGTTCAAGCATTTCAGGTTGGTCCTGCCATCATCCTTACCATTCCTGGAGAGGCAGTGACGGAGATGCAGCTTCGCTTGAAAACCCTCATCAGGCAGCAAGCCGGCGACATTCCAGTACTCATTAGTGGAGTCTCGAATGGGGAGATCGGCTATATTCTCACACCTGAGGAGTTTGATTTGGCAGGTTATGAATCAATGATTTGCTTTGGGAGGGAGAACGCACACATTATTGAACGCAAGCTCCTTGAACTCGTGTCAAGCCTCGAAGGGATCTCCCCTGTTCGATGGTCATGCGAAATTGACCTTCCTGCCAACAGTGAAACTAAATTACCCCGGTTGAAAGAATTACTCATCATTCAAGATAAAAAATAGGTAACCGTGAGCCATCCATGGTAAATGGGATGGTTCGGTTATCTTCCCTTAGTCTTGATTATCATCATCGGGTGTATTCTCAGTGGGATCCATGTCATCTTCGTCCATGTCTGCAAGATCGTCAATATCATCATCCACATCCGATGGTGCAGATACCACGTGCTCTTCGATATCAAAATCCACATCAGAATCGGGGCCGCCTTCCTCGCCCTCACCCTTGAATTTCACCACGTATACGAATCCAACCCGACCAGGTTGCTTCACGGAATTCAATACAACGATGTCCTTATAGTCTGAATTTTGCAGCTGGAACTTGAATCCAGAGATGTCCAATCCTGCTTCCTCGATTCCTTGCTTCAAGTTATCCAGGATATCTTGTGCCATGTCATGGATTTCTTCCAATAAGCCCATGTTTTCTTGATTGAATTCTCCTAAATTCTCCTCTTGGAACTGCGATAACTTTCCTGACATGTATCTCTTGATAACGTTCGGAACAAGGCAAACGACGCAGATCGCTACATACATGAGGTAGGAAGCAACCTGTGCCAATGAAGGTATCAAGGACAACACGATCACCAAGCCCAAAACACCTCCGGTAATGCCGAGAGTGAGATAATTCATAGTGCGTTTCGGGGACCTACTCATTCCCTTTTCAGTTGCAAAATTATTAGCATTTGAAAAAAGTTCATTCAGTGATTTCACCGCGTCTAACCCGGAGTCCGACCATTTTTGCCTAATGTCCTCGTTATTCTCCATGTATTCTTCCAATTTTGCGAGGAACTTTTTTGAAGATTTTTCCTCGTGTGCCAAGAGCAACTGATTCGCATAGATCGCATCCAAGAAAATCAGGTTCTCGTACTCATTTCTCAATGCCTCACCTTGCTCTTCACTTACCTGTTGTTGATCACTTTGCACGTTCCCACCTGCTTCCACATCAGCTGATTCCCCTTCCATGCGTCCTATTGGTTGGGGTGCATTTTCCTGCAATTCCACGTCATCCGTGGAAACCTGAGAGGCACGGGGTTCCGCACTTGGAGGATTTTCTCTTTCGTCCTTTTTTTTCTTCCTTTTTAAGAAATCAAACCAACCCATCGATTCACACTTTTGTTTGTGTTGTTCTCACCCGTGATCGTGTTAATAGTGTTAAAAATTCGACAATCACGAGTGGATGCTGTATTGCATTTGGTAATGAAATTGATATAAAAAACCTAGTGATATAGTGCAGGGGATTATTTGGTTCTTGCTGTGGGTTTGATGAAAAATGGAGAAAATGCCAAGAGAACGGCATGTTCTATTGCCCATGAACGAGTATAGGTTCCAGCAGTAAGGGTACCAAATGCGCCACCGTGCCACGGCCAATTATTCTCCTTCCGCAACTCTTGTACAACGGGACCAAGTTCACATCCTTCTTGTTTCACTTGATATAACACTTTCGGTGGACATTCGAGGAAAGCAGTCCACGCCTGGTGAAATTCTCCCGCGCCGGAGATGACATGGATGCAAGCAGTGATATAATACGCGCTTTCTAACTTGAAAATGCCACCTTCGATGCCAACACCAAACGAGATGGCTTGAACGAAGGGGTCATCTCTATCCAACGCCCAATCAAGTGCCATGGTCGCCCTGTGGATGGCGCCCTTGGCGATTTCGGCATCAAATGGTTGAGCATAGCTTTCAACATTACATGAATGTATTTCGTGCGTTCCTATCACGTGAGATAGTGCATCCAATGCATTCCTCGTTGCCCTTATTTTTACCGGGTTTTTCGATCCCACGAATACTTGTATCATGGTACCTTCCACCAATTCATGTCGTGTATCCCGTCATGTTTAATTGAACTCACTTCGTGGTATTGGTCAAGGAATCACTTTTCAAAAACCACATCCATGGGATCATGTCATGGGATCGATTTCATCAAGCAAATGGTTGGACCTGGTTGATGTTTTTAATTATATCGAGATAAATGGGGACATAGACGATAATATCGTGCTTCAATTAGCAGAAGAAATGAACTTGAATCATGATTTTTCTGAAATTAAAATAAAATCCCATTGGCACAAATTCAAGCAATTTTCGGTTTATAATATCGATGATGAACCATTTCTCTTCATCAAGGAATTATGGCAACCAGAATTCTTCAGGGAAATCTTGGGAATCCATATTGGAACCTACTTCCTCGATAAGGAGCTTGGCGTGCAGGATTATCTTTTTGGAACGTGGAGGAAAAACCGGCGCAAGGAAAAGCCGATCCTCGTGACCCCGTACGTGCGGGGAAAGAAATTGAAAGGAGAAGAACACGGGTACATGTTCGGACTCGGAAGGCAATACGCCTACCACGAAGTGCTTTCTTTATATGATGTCGATTGGCGCCATTTCATCATCCAGCAAGGTATCGTGGTGCGCATTGATTTCGGACGGTCATTCAGTAACCTTGACATGCCCTACCAGGGATTCTGGGATATCGGCTATGATAAGAAATTGAGTCAAAATGCAGAATTCAATCGAGGAGTCAGATTCGAGATGGATAGAATTGCAGAAAATATTGCCAAAAATAGGCACCATTTATCGTTCCTTCTTGATAAAATGCGAAGCTTGGAAAGTGGGAAAAATTTTTTCATCGATTTTGATATGAATATCTTCCTCGATGAACTAACTTTCTATTGGAATCATCACGTATCGATTCCCGTCCTGGAGGCATAAAGCCATGCGGATTAGCGATATTTCACGGATGGATTTCCTTGCAGATGATTTCTTTGAAAGAATCCGCAATATAACCATAGCGGAAATCAAAATGCTCATTTACCTGTTGGAAGATCACCACCACCCACGATCATGACCGAGCTAAAATAGGTCACACCGAAAGAGAGACCGAGGAGAATTGGTCCTATTGAGCGACCTGCGATCAAGAAATCTTCGGTACTTTTCGTTTTCTTCTTGCTATAGATACCGAACACCATTAGAACAGCAAGATAGATGATGAGAACCACCCAGAAAATGGGCACCTGATCTGCCGTGAGACTTTTCTGTAATAACATTACT
Organism: Candidatus Bathyarchaeota archaeon; assembly: GCA_014729935.1. Lineage (GTDB taxonomy): Archaea > Asgardarchaeota > Lokiarchaeia > Sigyniarchaeales > Sigyniarchaeaceae > WJJB01. Next base: position 12,131 of record WJJB01000495.1, read on the forward strand.
CATCTTCCTCCTCTTCTATCATGAACTTGTTATAGAGAATGGCTAACACGTTGGCTCCTATGAGAATCGCAATTGCCATCCAAATTGTCCAGTCAAACATTTCTTGCACCTTTATGTTGTGTATTCCATCACTCGAGTTACCTGCACGAGAGAATGGTGTAATTCAAGAACATCTTCTCATTCCTTCATGAAGTTCCTCAAGTATGAACATAGAACGCCTTTAGTTTTTTTAAATATTTTCCCAGCAATTTCCCACGGGTCTACCTGTATTTTCGTGGAAAAGCATGTATATAGCC
>WJJB01000496.1 GCA_014729935.1 Candidatus Bathyarchaeota archaeon
GACCGAGGCAGATATTCTCGGCTTCATCAATTTCGACACGCTGATATTCATTTTCGCGATGCAAATCGTCATATATTTTGCCACGGAGGACAGGGTCCTTGAGTATCTTGCCATTCAATTGATTTACGTTACGAAAGGTAATAACCGGCTGTTTTTTTACATTATCTGCTTGTTCACGGGAACCATCGTCGCATTCATCGAGGATCTCTCCCTATCACTCATCTTGGTTCCCTTGATATACCGGACATGCAGGGCATTGCGCATCCCGGCAGGAACCTACATGATGGGCATGACAATCTCCATCAATATTGGTGCAATCCTGACGCCAGTCTCTAGCCTGAAAAACCTCATCATCGGCGCGGAATTTGGCTGGGGATTTGCCGAGTATTTCATGAACATGGGACTCTTGTTCATCATCACATTGATCGGTACCGTGGTTGCCATGGATTGGTTCATCCTGCGCGATGAAAAAAGGCCGACCGAAACGAGCAAGGAGGTACTCTTGGCTTTATTAAATCCGCGCATCGTGATTAAGAACAAGAAGTATTTCACGACCACCTTTATGATCTTGGTTTCCACGTTTATCTTCATGATCTTCGGGTTTGAACCCGCCTTGGTTGCCATCATTTCCGCGGCATTTTTGCTTGTCGTTCACGTGAAGGATGCTAGTTTTTCCGATATCAAGGAAGATATAACGTGGAAGATCATTATCATCTTTGCCATATTATTCATTCTTTCAAATTCTCTTGCTTGGTTCGGATTTTCTGAATCTATTGCCAACGCATTGACAAGTATCTTGAATGGTAACATTTACCTTGCAGTTATCGTGACCTTGGGGATATCATCAGGGTTATCAGCATTCCTAGCTGGCACCCCAGTAACCATCATCTTGCTCCCCATCTTCTCGGAAATCATCTCTGGGGGGTTCATGCCAAATCCCATCATCATTGCTTTCGTGAGTGGTGTAAATATGGCTGGGAATTTCTTGCCGCAAGGATCGGCATGTGACATTCTTACCTTGTCGATGGCAAAAAAATACAAGGTGGTTAATCTTGATTACAAGCGCTTGCTGAAGAATGGTGCTATATTCGCCACCTTCCATTTCATCTCTGTATTCATCTACACCATGTTTTTCACCTTGTTGGTTTCTTGATGCGAGGAAGTGGAAAAAAAAAAAAATAGGGGTGGTCGTGCTGGCACGGGTTCCCGTGAAATGAAACCGGGTCCTGTTCCAATCAAGAATCCAAGCGTCGTGATGGCGGTTTCTTGGCGATCAGCACTACAATGGTTCCCACCATGCCGAGAACCAGCAGCGTCGTGAAGAATCCTGGAATCTTGCTTGGTTCATGACCTTGAACATTGATGGAAAGGTCCTTGGAAACTGAGTTTCCCCACCGGTCGTGGAAGGTCATGGTGAGTACTTGGTCTCCCGCAACCAGCGGCACGGTGATATTATAGCTCACGATCGATCCCGAGGTCCAATTTCCAAGTGAAAGGGATGTGCTCCCATTCTGCAAGCTAAAGGTGGAAGGATGCATGTCGGTAGCATTCCACTCGAGCAAGATATTGATGGCACCCTCGTCCACGGTCATGTTGGTTGGAGATGATATGATGGCGGGTGCATCTTGGTCAAATGATTCGATATCAACCACCGCCAAGCCGGATTCATTTAGCGCGATGAATGCATACCCATCTTTCATTTGGATATCATATGCCTCATCAGCGAGAGGGATGTATTCTGGTGTGCCCGGGTCTTGTGGATTTATGACATCTATCAATGCAAGCTGGCTTCCTGTGAGCTCGGCAATGATCGCATGGTCATTATGGAGATCCACGCTATATGCTGTACCGTTGGTGTCTTCTTGGAAATGAGCAGAAAGTTCATCTTCCGGGTCGCTGATATTAACTATCGCGAGTCCATCATACGAATCTGCCACGTAGGCGAACTCCCCATCAACATGCACGCCAATGGCATCCCCGTCCGTGGATTTATACGAGGGTGGTTTAGGATCGTCGGGATCGGATACGTTGACAATAGCCAAGTGATGGCTGCGGGTAGCCACGTATGCGAATCCCTCAGACACGTCAACATTATTTGCAAAACCATCCGTATCCTCGAAATTCGGGGTTCCAGGATTCATCGGGTCTGAAATATTCACCGTCGCCAAGCCATCATCCCAAATAGCGATGAATGCGTGGTCCTGATAGATATCCAACCCGTACGCTTGAGTTGCACCGAGATATATCTCTTGATGTCCTGTCGGATTCAAGGGATCTGAAACGTTGATTATCGCTAAACCCGTTACCCCGTCTGCAATGAAAAGGAAATCTCCCTTTTTCATCACGTCCCATGCGCTTCCATTCGTGTCCACGTATATCGGATCACCAGGTGCCATTGGATCGGATATGTTAATGATGGCAACTCCAGAATATCCCACCGCCACGTATGCAACATCATCTTCAAGAAAAATTCCCGATGCAACCCCATTCGTGTCCTTATACACGGGAGTTGGCACTGCAGATGTTTCCAAGGTGTTTCCATCAATACCGGTAGTCAAGGACAAGTTATGAGTGTTAGTAAAGGATCGGGATGAAACCGGGATACCAGCATTCATGATGGCTGCAATGCTAACCATCAAGCTGGTACATAGGATCAAGAATTCCCAAGACCTTCTTTTATCATGCCAATTAATGATTCTCTTTTGACTTTTCATGGTGCTTGATCCTTGTTAGGATGCGTACTTAAATCAGATTCTTTCGAATTAGTAGGATTTGGATATATTCACGATACTTCTATGAGTTTTGAATGTTCACCAGTTCAGGAGGACCGATACCATACTACAACAATCCCCTGTTAAGATATTTAGGCACGCGATGCAACATCTATGCAACTTAATCTTGCATCGTGACATGGATGAATGGGAAAAGGATGATTATTGCTGGAATTATCTTGATACCGGTAGTGGTGATTAATACCATGCTTCTTGTCGTGGTTTTACCACCCAAAACTAACGTGGAGATCAAGGGGGACTTTCCTGATCCCTTTATTTTCAATAACGGCACCGCGGTTGAAACGGTCCACGATTGGCAAATGCGTCGCGAGGAAATCAAGGAGATGATTCTCGATATCCAATATGGGCATCCACCGGCACGACCTGATGCCTTGAACGTGACAAATATTAGCAGTGTAACAAGACCTGATGGAAGCATCTTCTCCACCGTCATCCTGACGGTGATACCGTCCAACATCACGCCGTCCTCCTCGTTTAATTTCACGCTGGATCTCTATGTACCCCCTGGAATCGGGCCCTTTCCAGCCATCGTCAAGGTTTCGAAAGACGGTACTGGCTCCCAAGAACCTAATAACAGCACCATCACGAGTCATGGGTATATCTATGCCTGCTATCATCACACGGACCTCGATCCTGATAAATCTGGCATCGTTGGAGTTGCGCAAGCCGCGTACCCTTCTCATGATTGGGCAACGCTCATGGTTTGGGCGTGGGGTGCCATGCGTGTTGCCGATTACCTCTTGGAAGAGCCTTGGGTTTCTGCACCTGATGGCGTGCCCCCCGTCAAGGATGATGCCTTGATCGTCTGCGGGCACTCTCGCAGGGGGAAGACTGCCTTGATTGCAGCAGCCTTCGATGAACGGTTCGACATGGTCGATTGCAACGGTGGATGCGCGGGTGGTGCAGGATCCTACCTTGTGCTTGGCCCCGGTGCCGAATCCTTGAAGGACATCACGGCTCAAAACCGGTTCCACTACTGGTTCCACGAGAATTTCAGCATGTATGCAGGTCGTGAAGATGAGTTGCCTTTTGACCAACATTTCATGCGGGCACTTGTTGCCCCGAGAATTATGCTCACCACGGACGGCATAGATGATGAATGGGCTAATCCAATTGGAGTTCAGGCGGTTTACGAAGCAGCACAACCCGTGTTTGATTTTCTCAACGAAAGCCAGCATAATGCAATTCATTACAGGCCAGGCGATCATGGGTACATTGAAGAGGATTTTTCCACTCTCCTGAACCTCTCCTCTCACCTCCTACTCGGGAATGCTTCCGCTACAGGTGATTTTTACATGACACCATTCGATATCGACTTTCCAATCCCGTACGAGTCCCCTGCGTGAATGAGTGGCGAATGAACCTATTGTCAAGGAGGTAGCGAACTGCCAACAACTTTTTGGCAAAACTTGGTCTTCTCATGGACCCAAATAGAGAAAAAGAAAACCTGGGGAACGTGGCCCCACAGGATTATGCTAGACAACAATTTCTACGAATACATCGAAGAACGGATCCGTGATTGCTTCAAAAGGCGTGTTGGGTGGGATGAGATCTCCAATGTACTTGATGGATATGTAATACAATCCACTGCTCGGAGCCATGCCATATATCTCCTTCGGCTCTGAAATGTCCATTGGAGATGATAGAATTAACCCGAATGGTTCATGTGCGAACCAGTCTATCCTGTAAAGATTTGGTTCCATGTGGGTCGAATTAGACGCGGTCACGTTGATGAAAGTACCCACGTCAAGCCACATGACGAATAACTCGCCGTCCAAGTTACTATCACCCTTCCGCCGAATTTGCCGGGGTGTTTGCTCGAAAGTTCCAATTGCATCTTGCATGTGAAGCGATATCGTGCCATTACCGTTTCCACCCATCCTGCTCTTCACCACGGTCACGTTTGTCCATTTCGAGGCATTCACGAATATCGTGAGCTCGCTCAGGCTATCCAGGGGAAAGGTTGCCACCACTTTCGTCCCATTCTGGTGGATGAAGATGACTATGACATGCCACGTGGAATTCCCCGTGTCATTCACGATCACGCTGAAGGGTAATTCACCACCAGAACAGTCGATGAATTCGACATCTGAACCCCATGGGGCAACACGCACGGGACCATCGGTGATGGTTTCACCTGGGGCAATTGGTGCATCGAGATCCGAGTGCGGGCTTGGCCCCGGATATCCATTTGCCCCGGTTGCCGATCCATTCACGAGCCATTCTTGAAAGCGACGCCAATGTTCTTCGAAAGGCATTCCTGTTTCATCTATGATGGCAACTTCGAATCCCAAATCGGTGGGATCGGAACCATTCCTGTTGGAGCTAACTCCCCACACGATTCGAACGAGAGCATCTGGCCCATGCGTTTCATTCAAGTACTTGAAAAAAAGTGCCATCTGCATGTACTGGTCCCACGTGTTGTTGAAGGGGAATGCAGTGATGTTGAGGTCTTGGTAATGCTCGAACCAGTTCAACGTTCCACTTTGGTTCAAGAATTCCATGGTTTCGTTCCATGTCAGGTTGTAATTTGCCATGGTTGAGGCC
>WJJB01000497.1 GCA_014729935.1 Candidatus Bathyarchaeota archaeon
AGCAAGAACGAGACGCACTTCTTTCATTGGTGGAGGGGAAACTATGGGATGAAAAAATGGAAATTTATGGTGATCTTGATTTAACCACGACTGAATTGAAGACCGTTGATACCATCGCCAGCTATTTCCCACTTGCATGTAACGGCTTTAACAAGGAACGAATGGCTAGGTTGATCGAACGAATTGAAGATAAGCAGAAATACAATTCACTCGTGCCCCTTCCCACGGTATCCCTTGATTCACCATATTTCCTCAAGGATATGTGGCGAGGGCCGGTATGGATGAACACCGCATATCTCATCATACACGGGTTGCAAAAGCAAGGTCATGGCAGGCTTGCAGGATCTCTGGCGTACCGGTTATGCAAGGGGGTATACGATACTTGGAAGAACGAGGGAAATTTCTACGAGTTTTACGATCCAAACCGGCATGATATAGAAGAATTGCATCGGAAGAAGGGTAATCTTTTCAAGGCGATCACCCTTGGTAGGAAACCAGTGAAGCATTTCGCTGGCTGGACAGCAGATGCGAATGCCATGCTCGTTGAGCACGTGATTGGCCTTTCTAACCATGGCACGGATTGGATACTTGAACCACATATCCCAAGGAACTGGGAAGGTTCCTCCAAACCCATCACTTTATCCCTCCCGTATCACTCGCTAGAGATTTCAATGGACATTGAAGCATCTATTGAAGAGTTTAATGTTTCCTTTTCGATTGATGGGAAGGCTGGGAAGACGGTAGCAAGGAATCACGAACGCGTAGCTTTGCAACAGTGAAATCTGGACGCGTGGTCTTCGCGTGCGTTTAACGATAGAGCGGTCCCAAGGCCCTGCATGCCCTGAAATCAGCTCCTTCCAAGTTATCAGTTCCAAATGCTGACCACGTGCTGGGCCTGAAAACGCGATTGGTGGGAACATTGTGCATGTTCACGGGTATACGTAACATGGACGCCAATGTGAGGAATTCTGCACCCACGTGCCCGAAGCATACAGCAGCGTGATTTGCACCCCAATTCGACATGACCTCGTGAACGCTCGTGAAGGCACCTCGACCCGTTAGGCGTGGGGCGAACCAGCTGGTAGGCCATGTTGGATTGGTTCTTTCATCCAAGATTGCATGCATATCGCTTGGTAGTTCGATGGTCATGCCTTCTGCAATTTGCAACACCGGTCCCAAGCCCTTGACCAAGTTCAACCGGGACATTGTCATTGGCATCCCACCTTTGGTCGTGAAGGATGTTGAAAAACCGCCGCCCCTGAAGTATTCAACAATCGCGGGGCAAAACCTGGTTGCATCGAGGCACCGGTCTATATCCCCTTGCGTAATTTTCCAGAATGGCTTGATGGTTGGGATTCCATTTTGCTCCTGCTGTCCGGTGGCGTCCAGGCACGCTGATCCGGAGTTGATCAGGTGGATGATGCCTCCCGCGGCATTTCCTTCAAGCTGCTGACCCGTCACCCGTTCCACCGCCTCCGGACTCCAGAACGTGCGAACATCAGCAAAAATTTGTGCAGTGTTGGTAAGCAGGTGTCCGAAAAGCATGCAAATACCATTCAACGAATCATTTTCGGTGGCAATTATAAACGGTTGCCGAATGCCATTCCAATCGAATGAGGAATTTAAGATCGTCTCGAGAAAATCACCATTTGGCATGAAATCCGTCCAATGTCTCTGGCCTTGAAATCCCGCAACAATTGCTTCGTGTCCCATCGATTCCTCCTTGAAACCCATTGATGCCAAGACCGGGTTTCCCACCATCAAGTCCCGGGTGATCATTGCCATCTTGACCACGGTGTTCCAATCTCCGTTTTTCTGCTGGCGGGTTCGTTGACTTCCCGGTTCATTTAAATCTGGTCCCTCTTGGCATTTTGCTTTCACCCACGCGATAGCCTTCTCGAATTCTTCGCTATCGTAGATACCAAGTTCAAGCCGGCGCGAAATCTCACTCATGTCCACGTATTCATTTCGCATGCCAAGGTATTCTTGGAAGAAGCTCTCCACGAGTATCGATCCCGCGATACCCATTGAAACACCTCCAATCCCAAGGTAACTCTTCCCCTGCATTCTTGCCACTGCCAATCCCGCCGAAGCGAATTGCAAGAGCTTCACGCGCACGTCTTCTGGAATGGTGCTGTCATTTGCATCTTGGACATCCTTCCCATAGATGCCAAATGCTGGAAGCCCTTTCTGCGCGTGAGCCGCCAGAACGGCAGCGAGATACACGGCACCAGGTCTTTCGGTACCGTTGAACCCCCAAATTGCCTTGGGAATTAGTGGGTCCATGTCCATGGTCTCGGTTCCGTAACACCAGCATGGGGTCACCGTGATGGAGAGACCTACACCTTCCTTGGAAAACAAGGTTGCACACGCGGCTGCCTCTGCAATCCCACCAATCGTGGAAGGTGCCATCACGCACTCGACATTTGTCCCATCAGGATGTTGGAGCTCATTCTCCAACAATGCTTTAACCGATTTCGCCAAAACCAGTGTCTGTTCTTCCAGCGATTCCCGCACGCCCCTTCTTCTTCCATCAATTGTCGGGCGAATGCCTATCGTGTGAATGGGGGTTCGGTACCTGCCATGATTTTCCCGGGTGCCGTTCACGATCCAAGCACCTTGCAATCTCGAGCATTCATGTACTAGAAAAATCCCCTTCGATGTTAATTATCTTACGAAAGAAGGCTCATCACTTCCACTCTTCAAGGATGGGATGATACTCGTCTACCATATTTTGCACGATTTTTGCAGGATGGGGCTTGCCATGCATGAGTGGTCCCATGAATCTCACGGTCATACATAAGGGGTAGGAACTGGAGGTGGAATGAATCCCCATATCGAAAAAAATGCATCACGTGGTATTTTTCACAAGATCCCTGCATCCATGTCGTGGTAATCAATTCATCCACACGCCATGAATGGATGAGGTGAACTTCAAATTCACTCCATCCATGTCACTCCCGCGATACCATGGAAACGCAAAAAAGGATAACGAGTGTTATTGCTGGCAAGGAACCCGATCGAATACCCGTGTATATTCCCGGTGCCAGTAATCGATTTGCCAAGCGGCTTGACGAGCAACATGGTGAAGATATTGAGTCACAACACGTCTGTATCTGCAACGGGAAGGATATCACCCCGCTTGCGTTTCTTGGCATTGATTGCTGTGATGTTCCAGGTCCTCCCCACTTGGAACCAGAGATTCCGCTACCATCCCTCGATGATGATTCACTTTTTTTGGATATCTTCGGTCGTGTATTCAGGCGGCGCATCATCAGGGAAGTCGAGTTCCACGTGTATCAGGGTCCATACCTCACCACGGAGGAGAAGATGTTAAAATGGGATCACGCCACCCCCTTACAGATAGAACCCGATTGGTTCGACAGGGTGTATTCTGAGATTTTGGATTGCATTGAAAAGCACCACATTTGTCCCATCTTTAATGGGTGCGATGGATTCTTTACAGTGTTGGAAGGATCCATAGGCGTGCGTAATACCGCCTACTTATTCCACGATTATCCTGAATTTCTATCCATGTATCTTGATAAGATCTTTCAGGTGTGGTCCACGGACATCAAGGGTATATTGGATGCAGGGGGTGCTTTCATCATGATCTCGGATGATATCGGTGAACGATCGCGACCCACGATAACCCCCGACCTCGTGGAACGATACCTGCTACCATATTACGAGCAATTCGTCAACTTGATTCATTCCAAGGGTGGTATTGCTTTTTTCAGGACCAGTGGAGACGTGCTTGGAATCATCGAAGTACTCATCAAAGCAGGGTTCGATGCAGTGCACGTGATGAGCACCGAAATTTCCTATCTTGAAGAAGCGAAATTATTCTGGGGAGACCAGATTTGTCTCATGGGGAACGTGGATTGCATGTCCGTTCTCTCCTTCAGCAATCCATCCCAAGTGAAAAACACCGTTGCCAAGATCATCGAGTTTGCAAAGGCAGGTGCGAAATTCATGCTTGGCACTGCCAGCGACTTGGGTGGCTCGGTTCGTCTTGAGAATGTAAAGATGCTGGTGAACACCGCTAGGCACTTGGGTGCATATTGATGCAAGGTCCATGGTGTAACTCACATCTTTTTTTAAGAAATAGAAAGCAATGTACCTTCATATGGGAGCACGAGAATAGCTCACTTGCATGCTGCTGGAGCTCAAGCCTTGAATCTTGCCCCCCCGTACGTGAGAAGCAACAAGCCGATCACCTTCAGGCTCGTGGAAAACACGTAGGTGAAATCCGCGGGCAAGCCAATGCTCGTGAATAGATCCAGGAAAAGGGTATTAACCATGGAGTTTCCCAAGACGTAAATGATGCCCCCTGCCGCCACCGACCAAGCGATCTTGCGTAATCCAGGTGCCTTTGCACCGATCCACAGGAACATGATGGGAACCAGGAGCGCCCCCAATCCCGCGATCACTCCGATGGTGGAAACCAGGTAGAAATCATCCAGTGTATTGACCGGGTAGATGAACTGCACGATGGCACCCGCATAAATAATGATGCCAAACACGCCCTTGAACTTGTTATCAAGGATCTTCCTGTCGATGGTCAATACAACCGTGCCTATACCAATGGCCGCCACCAGGGATGCCACCTTCCAGAACCAGATATTTGGTGTGAGGGGGTACCGCGCCTCGTAAAATTCCGTGAGGAAGAAATCAAATATCATGTAAAAAATCCTGGACACGAGCCAACATGCCATGAGGAGAAGGACGCTGCTGAGAAATCCAGTGGACGTGCTTTGGCTCGCCTCTTTTTTCTTGCGCTTCAAGAGCTTTACCGCGAGAAATACCGTCATGACGAGCTTCACCCCGATGATGACAAGCGTGAGGATGAAAACCAGCTCGTATCCTTCCCTGATCTCGAACCCGAGAATTTCCATGGATGATGCACCTTGCGATGTCCTTACTTTTCTTCATCGCGAGCCTTTATATGGTTTTATGCGCGATGCACGGGAGGAAATCCCGGTGTTCTTGATTCAGGATCCATTCTCGTTGATGTGAGCTGCCATCCATTCCTCAGGCTCCCCTTCCAAGGACTGGTGCAGGGAGATTCATGAGACGGTGCTTGGAGCGACCCGTAGGCCCATTCATGGACGGTGGAATCAAGATGGACGTGATGCCATGGGCAGGAGCAGGATGAAGGTGGTTCCCTCACCCGGTTCGGTTTCCACGTTTATCGATCCTCCATGGGCTTCAACGATGTCCTTGATGATGGACAAGCCGAAACCAGTGCCCCCTTGCTTCGTGGTGAACAAGGGCGTGAATAATTTCTTGACATTTTCACCTTGAATGCCTTTTCCGGTGTCAGTGATGGTAATGCAGTGCTGCCCTTCTTGTCTTGATAGACCGATGGTTATGGAACCCTCGCCCGTCTCGATGGCTTCGATGGCGTTCGTCACCAGATTTTGCAAAACCATCTCGAATTGAAATGGGTCAACCAAGATCAAGTTGTCCCCTTCTTCATCCATTTTTTTCACGTTGATGGTAATTCTTGCAGGGATCGGGATGCGATTCATTACCTTCCGCACGAGCACGGGGAGCGAGGTGGTTTCCTTCACGGGTCGCTTGATACGGGCGTAATCGAGCAACTGGCTGATGATACGATTAGCTCGAAGCACCTCCTCGCCGAGAATGTTGAGGTATTTTTGCATGACGTCATCCGTATCTGGAATCTTGCGCTTCACGAAGAAGACGGCGTTGCTTATCACGTTAAGCGGATTCCTGAGCTCGTGCCCGATGTTCCCGATCATGTGGCCGAGAGCCACGAGCTTTTGTTCACCCGGGTCCAATCTAGAATCCCTACCAGTTCCTGGATCCTTGCCATCACCTTTCCCATTCCCGTTCCCAGTTGGGAACGTTTTCATCAAGTCATCCACTTGGTCGGCTAGTGCTTGGTTGCGCACACGCAATCCTTCCTTCACGCGCTCAAGACGCTTTACTCTCAATACCAGTTCTCGCTGGGATTTAACCAGCTCGTTTTGCATGATGGTGAAATCCTCTACCAGGTTGGATTCACCTTCGATGGCATCTCGCGCCTGCAATTCTCCATCCCCGTTTTCCGCCCTCACGGTGGACTCCTCGTTTTGGTTTTCTCCGGGATCTCCATCATCTGGTCGATTCATGATCATCAACCCTCAACGTGCTGGTGCATGCTTCATTCCTTGCCGCCAGTGGTACATTGATGTCAAGCCTCAACGACCAACTAATTTCCTGCCAAGCTCCACCGCGCCAGTGGCTGAATTGCTGTACCCGTCGGCGTCGAGTTCCTGCCACAATCCCGGCACCACGTTGAACGGGTAGCCGCCAACGATCACCTTGGTATCCCTTCCTACGACTTCCCTGATGCCGGCAATGGTTCGCTTGATCGTGGTAACGTGATCCATCATGGTTGCCGAAAGAGCAACGACGTCAGGTTTTTCTTCTTCCACCATGGCTATGATGCTTTGCACGGGGGTTCTTGCACCCAGGTAGGTCGTCTCCCAGCCTTCCATCTCGAAGAAATCGGTCACCATGCGTATGCCCATCTCGTGCAGCTCGGCATCAACGGATGCACCGATCATCTTCAACCCGTTGGAAGGCACGTCAAACATCCTCGGGTAAAGCATTGCTATCACCTGCTGGGCGATGGCAGTGCAGTAATGCTCCTTGGCAACACTGATCTCGTTTACCTGCCAAAGGCGCCCGATCTCGTGCTGGACGGGTTGTAACACCTCCAAGAGGACATCCTTGATGGGGATGCCCCCTTCCACTGCATCCATGATCAGTTGAATGGCAGCCTTCCGAAACCCGCCTAGCACCAGTTCAAGGTAGGATTTTGCCAGTTGTCCATGGTTCGCATCAAAATCGATGTGTGCGGGTGGTTCCTGGTACGGTACTTCCAGTGCACGCAGGGCAGCATCGAAAAATATGCGCTTGTCGAAATCACCAGAAAGGAGCCCCTCTTGGTCGATATAATGGTCAATTATCTTGATATTTGACTTGAGATACTTGGTGGGAACATTCCTGCTTTCCAATACCACGCGTGTCCAAGCCATGTAATCTCCATATAGTTCTGGCTTCCCCACCATCATTGCTTCAGCCAAAAATTGCAGGTGGTATTCAATATCTTCGATGGATAACCTTCGTTGCCTCTCATCATACATTTCATCTAGCTCGGGTTGGTTGGCGAGCTGGATGTCGAAAATGCGGCGCGCGTGTGTCGGTGCATTGAACTTTATTCCATCTAAGATGGAGAGCATGGCTTGATTCATGGTGTTCAACGGAGGGATTGCAGGACGGTACCCAACCTCTCCAACTCGTCTCAGGTTTATTAATTTAATGGCTACAACTCACGACCATCCTTGTCACGAAATGAGATGGAAAAAAGGGGAACATGGAAGGATATAGGCTTTTTCAGATATTCAGCGCAACGAGGATTGCTCCCACGATGGTCGCAAAAATGATGACCAGAACGAACACGATGATAGCCATCAGGAGCGCCACCAGCAATCCTTGCCCGAAACCGCCGTCGTACACGAGCACGCACAGCAAGGCAAAAATGATCCAATATACGAAGATAACCCAGAAACCAAGAAGTGCGGTAACTCCAAAATAGACCATCACGAAATCGATGATCACCCACAGGATCATGATGGCAAGCGCCCTCCCATATGACCTGCTTTTTGCATTACTAACAATGGCACCAGCAATCCATCGCAGGATCAGGGCACCAATGAGCAGGACGATGATGTTTACGATAATTTCCGCTAAAGTGATCATGTCTCAATTCACCATGAAGGAAAGGATTGGATGGAAAAAAAGGTTAACATAATATAAGGAAGGTGAAAAACACCACCTTCGTGAGGTGGCGGCAGGAATCTTCCCGGGTGTATAGCCTGCAAGGATCACTCCCGGTTTTCACGATAATCCTGCATCAGCGCTTCCACATCCCACATCTTGTCCAAGAATTTGGGGATGCTCGATGAATCGGTGGGTCCCACGAGCACCTTGGCATCGGCTTCTTCCTCGAGAGCACCGGAAATGCGAGCAGACATGCCGGGAATGATGATGATGCGATGGTCCAATTTATCCTGCCACTTGTATTCTTTCAATGCTTCTGCCACCTTGCCAGCGGTGAATTGCCCTCCAGCTACTGCCGATTCTACTCCGATTCCTTCTGTATCCACAACCAACAGCCAAGCATCCACGTGTGCATCCTTAAGATCACTTTCCACCGGGATCTTGGTCATGCGGTAGTTCGTGGTAACGAAGAGCGGGCTACCGCCATCCGCGTTGCCAATGGGCACCAATCCAGGATCAACAGATGGATATATTCTCGGGTCAACGAAAAGGTTTTGTCGCAAGGTAAGCAATCCCATCAAGAACCACACCTCGCCTGGCTTCCGACCAGTATGGCATATGAGCATGTTGGTATCCAGAGACAGGAGCACGCTGGCAAAATTTGCCTCGTCATATTGCACCCGGTGCAAAGTTTCCTCATCCATCGCTGCCTTGTCCTTCCCTATCCATACGGTTGCAGGCACGCCAATGATGGGATAACCCGCGAGTGGATCACCCTCCTCCAATGCAGCTGTGCGTAACATTGTCACGCGATTTATGCTCTCAGCTATGATCCCGTCTCCGAATAAAGTTCCGCAATCCAAGCAGATTTCTTCAAGGCCACCACTCGCAAGGGCTTTGGTGATGGAGATTAATTCGTCCAAGTCACTTGAAAATGCCACGACGGGGAGCCCGAGCTCCCTTGCTAGGAGTCCAACTTCCTTCCAGTTTTCCTTGTTTGCGGCATACAGGAGGGGTTTCTTGCTTGCTATTTCCCTTGCTGCTGCTTCCATTTCCTTGGGATCCAAAGTGCAAAGCACGATGGGCATGTCGGTATTGGCTGCAACCTTTGCGGCGGCTTGCTTGAACGTTTCAGGGTCCCCAGAAACGCACCTAAGTGCAATGGCTTCAAGGCGCAACTCTTCGCCGATCCGCTCTATCTTGAAATTGGTCATGTATTCCACTGCTGCCAGCATCGAAACTTCATCCATCTTGTCGTGAACCTCGAGTGCAACCGCTGTCTGGTTGAAAAAGGTGAGCTCGTGCCTGTACATGACTTCCTCACCCCCGATGGTGCATGCCCTGTCTCCTGTACCGAAGGTAACCGCCTTTTGGGGTGGTGATGTCAATTCCCTGATCTTGGCGACTGCTTTCGCGTGCTTTGGATCTTTCAGTTCCTCGATGTCCTCTATGCTCACGTTGCGTTCAAGCAGTTCCGTCACGAATGCCATCCCGCTATCGATGCCATACTTCTTGTAATCGATGCCTTTTGGCAGGAACTTGTAAATCTCGATCGGCGATACACGTTTTACCATTTTGCTCTTTCTCCATTGATCATCTTGACATGAATCGTAATTAATTCGAGGTATTTTACTATATTTTTATCCTTTTTTGTTTTCCGCCCGCAAGTGAGCGCCGGGATAATGCATCCCCTAGCTACCATTGTCAGTCCCTTTAAGCAAGGATTCGATTTCTTCAACAGCGGCTCGGGCATTATTTACCACCATGAATCCCGTGGAATTCGACAAGTTAATGGAGATGCCACCCATGTCGAAGTTGGTAGGTTCCAAGCATAAAAGCACAACCGGTGTCTCGTGGATGATCGAAAAGCAGATTTCCGACAAGGTTCCCGCCGCGCCATCGATGGCAAGTACCACGTCGGCGGTGCTAGTGATGATGGCATTCCGGCAATGCCCGATGCCCGTTGCGATGGGAAGAGAGACGTGAGGATTCGCCGATGCCGTGTCTATACCGGGTAACACGCCAATGGTGAACCCTCCCTTGGACGCTGCTCCCCGGCATGCCGCTTCCATCACGCCAGAAAGCCCTCCGCAAATCAACCACCATCCCTTGCCGGCGATCAAAGCACCCGCCTCAGCTGCCTGGGCGAGGTAATCGGTTGATGCCGTATG
>WJJB01000498.1 GCA_014729935.1 Candidatus Bathyarchaeota archaeon
ATGTAAGGATTTTTTGAAACATCCGGATGAGGGGGACTACGATGCTTTTTTCCATCCCTGTCGACCCAGAGCATATCTTGCCCGATGGGATAGACCGATTGTTGTTCCATTCCCCCTGCTACAACGAAATCGAAGATACCGGCTTGTATCTCGGTAATTGCCGAGAGTAATGCTTGCATCCCCGAGGCACATTGGCGGTTCAAGCTCATGCCCGGTACTTCTATCGGGAAATGTGCTGCCAATGCAGCAGTTCTACCCAAGGTAAGAGCGCTCGTCCCGATCTGGGAATTAACACCCCAAATGGAATCAACCTTGTAATCCTTGGCTAAGTTTTCCAAGTTATCTTTGAATTTTGGATTTCTGTCCCGTAAAGCCTTGATTATTTCAACAACAAGCGTATCACTGCGAATGCCAGATAACGAACCGTCCTTGTAACCTATCCCGGTTCGGCAGTAATCGACTATAACGACATCTGTTAGATCTTTTGGCATAATTTTTCACCTTCCGTGCAGGAATGGTGCTAAGGAATGATACGTGAAATTTGAATCTATCCCATCCATTGACAAGAAGAAGGAACTGGAGGTCTCCCCTTACACAGTGCTTGGTCATGCATCGAGAATATTGCAGAAAGATAATCAAGTGCAAATTAATGACCCATGTATCATGTAGTTGAATACCAAGGAGGAATCGCGGTGACTATGGTGACCCACCACGGCGTGAAGCCCGTGGTTTCATCGAACGTGCTCACGTGGCAGCCTTGAATTCGAATGGCAGGTCCATGTCGCCTTCATGCGCTATTCCATCCACGGTTTCAACCAGCGTGGCGTTTCCCAAAGCGTTTTGGTGCTGAATGTTGAATGCCGTGTTCCCGGGTTCTAAGGCCGTGGGTTCCAACGTTGGCGGGCTACACCCGTACGATCCCTGTGCAAGTGATTCTCCTTCCGTCGCATCCAACACCGTCATGCAGGATAAGGGACCTGATACATCACGAGTCGTTGAAACGCTCACTTGCAGGAACCACCATTCAATTCACGGGAGATCACTGGATTCCCGGAACACGGAACTCATCCCGTCCCTAGAGAAGACGGCTTAATTTTGCAATTTTGCATAATCGATAAAAAAGAAAACAAGCGGGATTGATTCCCGGGATTTTACTTGACCGTCACGCTCTTTGCAAGGTTGCGCGGTTTATCGGGGTCAAAGCCGTTATGAACAGCTGCGAAATAAGCCAAGATTTGGAGCGGGAAAACATACATCACTGCTGAAAGTCTTATGATGTAGGGATCATCATCATGTGGGATGGGAATGATGTCGTCGGATAGTTCCTTGATCTTTTCATCATCCTTGGAAACCACGCTTAGGATGATTCCACCTCTTGCTTTCATCTCCATGACATTCCCGATGAGCCTATCATACGTGCTATCAGGAGGTGCAATGAATACGATGGGAAACCCATCCTCCACCAAGGCGATTGGACCGTGCTTCGATTCTCCAGCGGCATAGGCTTCGGCGTGATTGTACGAGATTTCCTTCAATTTCAATGCACCTTCACAAGCAGCCGCAAGGGAAACTCCCCTGGCGAGAAAATAGAAATTGGGTTTTTTTGCATACTTTTCAGCAAGGATCTTGATGTGATCCTCGTTTTCAATGATTTCATCACACACGTCGGCTACCTTTAATGCAGCCTGCTTGTATTTCTGAACTTCTTCCTTATCCAAGTATCCTTTCAGCTCCGCGATGCGAAGGGCGACCATGGTCAGGGCGGTAACTTGCGTGTTATACGCTTTCTGGCTTGCAACTGCAATTTCGGGACCCGCGGTGGTGATGATCACGTGATCGCTATATCTTGTCAATGATGAACCAACAACGTTCACGACAGAACACACCTTCGCGTTGAATTTTTCCCTTGCATATCGCACGGCTTCCACGGTATCGGCGGTTTCACCCGATTGAGAGACTGCTATGACCACCGAGTTTTCCGGGATCGCATCCTCCAAGGCATCCCTGAATTCGCTACAAAGGATAGCTTGGATGTAGATTTTCCCGAACCTGGTAACTTGGAACTTCCCCGCGAGGCATGCATAAAATGCGGTACCCGCTGCAGTGATGTACACATGTTCTGCTTCCATAATGGTCCTTGCAAATGCATCGATATTCTCCTGGGGCATCCGTACTTGTTCCCGAACTTTTTGAGGCACTTCATGAAGTTCCTTGTGCATGAAATAGTCATAACCGCCTTTCTCTGCAGCATCGATGGACCATTGCACGGTGATGTAATCACGTTCCACCCGTTCACCATCCAAGGTGAAAATATCCACCTCGCCTGGCTTCAAGATGGCAATCTCATCATCATCCAGTATGTAGGCATTCCTCGTGAGGGGCAGAAATGCAGGGATGTCAGAACCGCAATAGGTGGTTTCTCCCGGCGTGATTCCTATCGTCAGCGGGGATTCCCGCCTGGCAACGACCATGTAGTCTGGAGTGTGCGCGTGGCAAACGACAATACCAAACGCGCCTTCAAGCACTTTAACGGCATTCATGACTGCTGTTTTCAAATCGTCCCCTTCAGCAATGCGTTCCTCTATCAGGTGCGGGATGACTTCCGTATCCGTTTCAGACTTGAATTCGTGGCCACGTTCGGTGAGTTTTCGCCGGAGTTCTTGAAAGTTTTCAATGATACCATTATGCACCACGGCAATTTCACCCTTGCAATCCATATGCGGGTGACTATTTGCCGCCGTCGGCGGGCCATGGGTTGCCCACCGGGTATGCCCCACGCCAAAATTCCCCTTCAAGTTATCCAGTGCACCATTCTTGTTAATATCAACTATCTTACCTTTCTCCTTGTGAAGCTCGATATTTCCATCATTCACGAGTGCAACGCCCGCAGAATCATATCCCCTGTATTCAAGTCGTTGCAATCCCTCCCGGATCAAGCGAGCAACTGGAACATCCTGTTTCTTCGTGATAAGTCCAAATATACCACACATGGTGTTTAACCTTTTTTAATCTCTGGTAGGTGAGATTATTGTAGATTTATCGATTAAGAGCTTTTAGTTCCATTTGGTAGCATGATTATTCTAGAAAGAGAGGATGAGGGGAGATGGAAGTTACATGCATGAAACGATCGTGGAACCATCCGTTGCTGCTTGAAGCAATGCAATTGGGAACCACACCTTCTCGAAATATGAAAAAAAGAATGAGGGATGGAAAACGATGGGAAAGGAACTTGGAAGAAAGCTTACCTTCGCTTTCGTTTCCGCTTTCCCTTCTTGTCCATGTGGCTATCTAGATTCACGAAATCTAGTCCCATGCCATCATCCCCGGATGGTGGCTCCGGGGTGGTAGGGGGACTCGCGCCCGATGATGGTGGTGGTGGTATTGCCGGGGACCTACTCGGCGGAGTCGATGGCACTGGAGGTGTGGATGGGGGACTTATGCCTGGAGGTACTGCAGGGGGTGGGCCTGCCATTCCTGGCGGCGTGGGAACGGGCGGTGGAGATCCCGGAACACCCGGTGGAGATGGAGTTGGGGGCGCTGATGGGATACTAGGCGGGGGTGCAGAAGGCGCGGCAGCTCCTAGGTCAAAAGTAAGCCCCTCCCTTTCAGCATCACTTACTCCTGCAGGAGGGGATGCTGGAACAGGAGGCGATACAGGTGGTGCGCTGGGAGAGGAAGGTGCACCCATAGAAGCCTTTCCGGATTTCAAGTCGAATTTTAGAACCTCGCGCTCTGCTTCGAGCTCTGTTTCCTTGAGTACCTGCTCGGCACTCTCAGTTACCTTCTTCGCCTGTTTCTCGATTTCTTTCGCTTCCTTGATTCTCTCCATTGCCTTTTTCTTTGCTTCTTTCGCATCCTTCTCGGCTTGTTTTGCCTTTTCCAATGCCTCGTCTTTCTTCTTTCGTTCTTCTTCTGCTATCTTCTTGGCTCGTTCATGGGCTTTTTGCGCGATCTCCATTTGTTTCTTGGCTTTCTTTTCGAGTTTCTCAAGCTCCTTCTTTCGTTTTTCAATTTCTTTATCTAGCTCCTTTTTCTCACTCTCGAGCTCTTGCTTGGTTTCCTTGGCGATCTTATCCTTCATCACATCGGCAGTTTTCTTGGCATCCATGTAAGCCTTCTTGGCTTTTTCCTCGAGGGATTTCTTCTCAGCTTCATAGCGCTGGCGTTCCTCCTCGAGTTTTTTCATGAGTCGTTCCTTCTCATCGGCTTCCTTCTGTGCCTTCTGCTCGAGTTCCTTCTTGAGTCGTTCCTTCTCATCGGCTTCCTTCTGTGCCTTCTGCTCGAGTTCCTTCTTGAGATCCTGTTTTTCCTTTTCAAGTTGTTTCGCGAGTTTCTCCTTCTCTTTCTTTTCAGCCAAGGCTTTTGCTTCGAGTTCCTTCCGGAGTTTCTCAAATTCAGCTTGTTCCTTAGAGAGTTGGCTTTCCATCTCCGATCTGATGGTTGTCTCGATTTCTTCTCGTAGCTGCTCCTCCCTTTTCACCTGCTCCTGGGCGGCTTTTGAAGCTTGTTCCACGAGTTCCATGCGTTTGGCGCGTTCTTCTTCGAGCTTCGCTTCCAACTTTGTTTTTTCTTGACTGATGGCATCTTCGAGTTTCTTTTTCTCCTCGGCATATCTTTGCTTGATTGCTTCCTTTTCCTCCTCGCTTGCCTTGGAAAGTTCTTCTTTTTCTTGTTGAAGCTTCTGATCCAATTGTTCCTCCTTGTCTTTCATCAAGGTTTCAATATCTTGCTTGGTTTCCTTGATCTCGCTTTCCATTTTCTTGATGGCATCATCCCGTTCTTTCTTGACGCGTTCCAATTCCTCCTCGAGTTCCTTCATCTTGGCACTCTTGGAAGTCATTTGCCGCTGGAGTTCCTCTTGGATGCGAGCTTCAAAATCCTCTTTCAGCTTTTCTTCAAGTTCTTTCTTGGAAAGGCGCTCTTTCTCGATTGCTTCCTTTAACTTGAGTTTTTCCATCTCATCCCGCTTGAGCCGCTCCTTGATTTCCTGCTTTTCTTTAGCTTCAAGCTCGAGTTGCTTCTTGAGCTTGTCAGCTTCAGCTTCCTTCTTCTTTGCGAGATCTCTTGCACGTTTTTCCTGGTCCTCCTTGATTCTTGCCAATCCTTCAAGTTTTTCCCTCTCCGCGGCTTTCAGGGCTCGTTTTTCCGCCTGTTCCCTGGCTTTCTTAGCCAAGGTTGGCGCGGGAGCTTCCACGCGAGTGGAGGGTTTCACCAGGGAATCATCACTCGTAGGTTCAGGTTTAGGTTTTGGTGCAGAGATTCCAGAAGCAGGTGCACTAGCAGCGGGAGTCGATGTACTTTCCTCAATTTTCTCGATCTTGATTTCCTCCTTCACCACGTCTGGTATCTTACCCTTGCCCGCTAGTAAAGTTTCCACCTCCCCTGCCAAGTCCGCTGGTTCAGCACCTTCCTTTACTATCTCGGTCTTGAAACCGTAATATTGTTTCCGGCTTTTCAATTTAGTTGCATTCGTTCCGCATTTGTACTGCTGGATCTTTGACGAGTTAACTCCATGCCAAGCATAGATGATCTTGTGTTCGAGGTCCACGATGAACGCAACTTGATCGTCTTCAAGCTTATTCGTGGGAACAAACTCGTCATCACCAACCAGCAAGTAAGCTACATAATTACCCATGTGCATGCACTCTCTCTAGGTTTTCCGAGTTCATCTTACCATTCGCTATACTATATTCTTACTCTTGAATTTAAAAATAGTATCATCATTTAGGATTCTTTTTTCGCGATGATGAAGTGAAATCCTTTCCCTGCTTTCACGCAAACATCTTGAAATCCCGTTTCTTGTAATTTATTCTTGTATTGCTGTAAAGAAAGAAAATGGAAATATTTCACATCAATTTCGCCTTTTAATTCGATTAATCTCTTCTGATCTAACATTTTATTTCCCGTTTTCATCATTCCATCTTCATTCATGATGATAAACGTGCCTCCATCCTCAAGCCTTTCATGAATGAGACTCAAGCCTTGATCCATATCACTCACGTAGTATATGGACTCGAGGCTCACGATGATATCGTATTGACACTCTTCCCGTTTCAATTCAAGCAAGTTCTGGTATTTGAATGCCAACGCGTCTTGATTTAGCGATACTTCAAGCTCCTTAAACAATTCACCTTTCACGCGTTGTGCCATTCCGATCATCGATGGGGCGATATCTATTCCAGTTAAACGTGCGTGATTTAAGATGGAAGGATGTTTCTTCACGAGGGCCATGAGGAGGTGTCCCCCTCCACATCCTACATCTAATATGGAGAACGTTTTCCCTTCATGCTTCCCATGCAATATATCGGGATGCGTTTCGCGCATGTGATCCAAGAAAAAAATAATCGCAGGTTCGTGCCTGCGAGCCATATCGTGAACGCGTTTTTCTCCCCACCGGGAGAATAGCCGGCTGTTAGCCACTTCCCATTCATCGTCCACGTTCACATTCCACCATTCGAGTGAAAAATATCAATCAATAATGAGAATATCATCATCCTCATCTTCATCGCTGGGAGGATTCTCGAAGAAATATTGTGCGGCTTCCAAACAAGTGGGATAGTTTAGTGGGTCCTCCGGATTTGGATGAGTTATCAACATTTCCAATGCCTTGACGGTAGTGCTCAAGTCACTCAATTGGGACCATTTCTTCAGCACGTTCAAGCAGATGTATCCTGTTTCGTAAGGATCTATATTTGGATGGAAGATGGGACTTAACCACAGGAACTTGATGCCACCAGGATAGGGAAATTCCCTGTTAATTTCAATCTGGATCCGGTGGTTATAGGTTGGTTTCAGGTCTTCTCCTTCCTTAACGAATCCTTTTGCGTGAACGCGGATGATGAATTGGACGGTATCTTCATTTTCATTCAGTGAACCATCCTCTAGAACTCCCATCTGTTTCAATACATTCAATTCATTCTGGATTCTGGATTGCCATATTTCTAATGGAAGACTGGGCGTATTGGACCACCTCGGCGTTGATAACCAGTAATTGCTGATATGACTAAGGGCTGAAAGATATAAAAATATGATTTCAGCTCGATTGGTGGAAAATGGAGACAAAAAAGAGTAAAATGTGGTTATTGAAATTGGTGTACCAAGGGAATGTTCATTCTTGCATGATTCGAATGACTTCGATGATGAATCCTATCGTGAATGGAGCGAAAGCAACAACTTCCATCACCAGCAACAAGAGTTGGAATACACCAAAGGTTTCTACATTCCATTCAACCTGTTCCCCATAGTATGGCCTGAGCCAGTTCACATACAGAATTGCCAAGACACCCATGCCTAAGCCTATTATGAGCGTGATGGCCATGTACTTCCTTCCTGATATTAGGGATAACGCTGCTGCGACGCCAAAGGCGATCAAGCCAATTCCCGTGAATATGGTCAACGTCTCGAGCCAATTGTTAAAAGCTCCTGATATCTGGTTAGCAACTGTGGTAATGCCCACATCCTCGCTGTAGAGATTATAAATCACGAAGATGGCAAATCCAACTCCCACGAGACCCGCTACCATGCCCGCGATTGCAAGAATGCGCGTTTTCCCCTTTCCAAGTCTGCTTCCAAGGAGCCGCTTGATCTCAGCTTGCAGTTCTGGCGAGGGGGAGCGACCCACCTTTTGGAATTGGAATGAAGAATATCTATCCTTGAGGGATAACAGGAGTTTCTTTGCTTCGTTCTGGTCCTTTATTTTCGACTTTGGCCCATGCCAGATGTAAATTACCCTATTCTCAGTGTCCACGAGTAGGGCAACGTCCCGAACCGAAAGTCGAGGTGTTTCCACCCATTTACCCGCTTTAAAAGCATATGCAAATACTCTCATGTCTTAACACCGATCCGTTATCGTGATTGCGTTTTTCTCTCGATTATTGCATCATTCTCCCGAGCATGATCACAGGAGCCGTGTGCCTGCTTACCATGAAATAACGGGGTAATGACCGGAAATTTGTTATTATTTAATCTGTCCCAATTGTTTAAATAACTTTTCTCGCCGTAATCCAAGATTCGGAAGAGCAAGTAACTCTCCCCCCGTGAAAAGGAGATTTGAACCAAGGTTCTGCTCGAGACGGGTGATGAGATTATAATCGAGATTCATGACGCGTGCATTCTAATTCATACCATGAAGCGCCACAACAGGTAAGGATGTGTCCACTCCCGATGGTGAAGGCAAGCCCCCTGAATTCTTTATTTTTTAGAATTCTTTCAATACCGTGAAATGCGAAGCTAAAATCGTCTCCCGTCTCGGGGGCAATTTAAGTACATGCATCAATTCGCACGGTTCTTTGTAATATGTGCGTATTTCCAATATTAGGTTTCCATGCATGCTAGGATTTCCAGTTCAACTAGCTGTATTGGAGAAGATCCCCGTTACTCCCGCATGTTGGTTGCCGGACTTTCTTGGAAGGCAGAACCAGCAAAAAGTTAAATTCAACAAAGAACTGGAATTAAGGGGAATATCGCTGATGACTCCCAGTGATTGCACTGAATTAGGGAGCTTCAAGTCCTTATAATCTCAATGAATACCAAGTTCCATCATTACAGGGATCCATGCATGAGAATTCGATTGATCTTTTCCACCACGAGTCCCAAGAAAGGGGTACCTTTAGAGCTCAAGCTTGCCATTCCCCCCAGCAGGCAGCACGGTTTCAATGAATTTGTCAAGGCTGCCCTTGCAGGGAATGAAGAGGTGATGTTTAGTTTTGAAACGCGAACGGAGGGCAAGATCAGGGATGCTGGCGTGAGGGGGACATTTAAGTTCCACCCAGTTGATCAATCTCCAGATTCTCTGGGAACGGGTGTTCCCATATCCAAGAAGATCGACATTGAACAACGCGCGACAGTAAGGATAGTTTTCTCTTCAAGAAGTCCCAAGAAACACGTCCCGATCGTGTTGAAATTCAAGGTGCCCCCTTCAAAAAGAGAGGGGTTCAGCCAATTCATCAACCAAGTCTTGGCTGGTGGATCCACGGTAATCATTTTCTTTGAGCTCATCACCAAGGGAAAACGAGAAAAATCGAAAGTTCAAGGTGATTTTCACCTATACTTGAAGTAGGAAATAGCTAATCGTTCACGGATTCATTTCACTTTGTCGTTGCATGCCATCGCAAGTGAGATTATTTTTGGCCCCATGTAATCGGAATAACGCAGTGCCAAGCGCGCATGTTGCGATGATGGGAAGGAATAGATCAAGCATATTCAACATTGATCCAATTACAATTAATATTAATCTCTCGGAGCGTCCAAGCAATCCAATATCCATGTCTATTCCCGATTTTGCTAGCTCGGCCCTTGCTCTCGTGTAGCTGGTCATGTACGCGCCAATGAGAAGGATGGCTACCCATATCCATGTTGGGATAATGTAGAGCCAAGGTAAAGGCAACACGCTTCCCGTTGAGAAATCTCCATGACAAAAATCCCGCAAAGCCGGGCCCATGAACACGATTGCATCGGAAATTCTATCAACCGATGAGTCCAAGATCCCCCCAAAGCGGGTCACCTTCCCAGTGATTCGAGCGATGCTCCCATCAACCCCGTCCATCAAGCCTGCGATGAAGATCAAGGCGCCGTATATTCGTATTGCGATGTGAAATCCCTGGAATAGCAACATGGACGCTAGAGCAATGATCGAGCATCCGAGCATGGTCATCGTTGCTTGATTGGGTTTCATGCCGATTTTTACCATGCCCTGCGCCATCTTGATAACCAAGGGCTTGAAAATTTTACGCACGCGCCATCTCGAAGGCATTTCACCCACCATCACTAAACGATCTATTTACATTTCACCCGTCCAAGAAATCCATGTCTCCTGGTTCCAATTTCCCGATTTTCCCCTGGGCTTCCAACTTTCTAATGAGCATTTTCCTATTTTTCCTCGTCCAATCAAGGGGGGGGGATTCATTGATCTTGGTGGCAAATAGAATGAACCCGGTATGATGTCCAAGATTCCGTGGCCTGGTCGCGTTTTCTCGAACCTGCCATTTCCGAACTGCAACATCGACCACCTCGATATCGAACCATTTTCCTTGTTTGAGTTTTTTCACGAGACGACTGACCTGCTCGATGACCGGCATGAAGGAGCATAACTTACCACAAGGTTTCAAGATGTCCCAAGCAAGATCAACGGCTTGGTCCGGTACTGGCAAGTCCAAGATGATCGCGTCAAAGGGACCATCCTCCCGTATGGTTGATTGGGTTGCTGGGTCCAAGATATTGCCCATTCTTGCCTCTATGGTATCTTGGAAACCTAATTCTTGGATGTTTTTAACCGCCGCATGGTGATGGCTACTTTCAATCTCGTAGGTGATAATTTTCCCCTGAAATCCGACCGTGGCACCCAGCATGATGG
>WJJB01000499.1 GCA_014729935.1 Candidatus Bathyarchaeota archaeon
AGCAAGGATATACCACCACGCTTGGAAGGGGCGGTTCAGACTTTACTGCCACCATCATTGCAAGGTCCCTGGCAGATATCTATCCCGACAAGAACATCAAGGTTATCTTGTGGAAGAACGTGGATGGGATCCTGTCTGCTTCCCCCCACATGGTGAAAGAACCAAACCTGCTCCGAAATATCTCATATGCCGAGGCAAAAGAAATCGCATATTTCGGTGCAAAGGTGCTGCATCCCAAGTGCATTTCGCCGTTGGAGGAGAAAACCATCCCGCTCGAAATAAGGAACTTCGATAAATCACTTGATTCACCATTCACTCTCATTAGCAAGGAGGGAGATATTTCCGTGATCATCAAGGGGGTCTCCGTGCTTGATAACGTTGCTTTACTTACTGCAAGATCAAGCGGTTTAGTGGCAATTCCAGGCACTTTGGCGAATATTTTCTCGGTTTTGGGTGGAAATAATATCAGCGTGAGCTTGGTGTCCCAATCCAGTAGCGAAGTGAACACCACGTTCTGCATCAAGCAAGAAGACGGCGATAAAGCACTCAAGTTACTCAAGGGTTCAAACCTCTTCAAGGAGTGGTTCGAATTCATCCTGAATGAAGATATCGTCGTGATAGGCGTGATTGGATTGGTGTACAAGAAGGGCGTGAAGAAGCAGATATTTGCTAGCTTGGAAGACCAAGGAATCGAGGTCATAGCCATTGCACAGAGTGCTGATGGTTTGAATATCTCCTTGGTCGTGGAGAAGGGATGCAGAAAGGAAGCCATTCAAGCCATTCACGGGGCATTTGATTTTTAGCTCATCAATCTCTTTTCCCATCTATACTTCTGTTCATTTTCTGTTGCATGTAGCGCTCATACCATGATAATACACCTGGTACCCGTAAGATCGATTTCTTTTTCTCCAAGGCGTCCAGTAATTCAAGGCATTCACGGTATTAGTGAATTGAGAATGAGGGATGGGGGAGGAAAAAATGGAGGCGCGGCACGTGGCAAAGCAACACAGGATATTTAAAAACCAAGTTCCTGTTTGAGAGTGCGATAAGCCTGCGCGACCTGACCGAGCTGTGGCGTGTTATTTTGCAGGTGATAGTTCAGGTGTGCCGCCAAGCCATTTTGCGTATCTTGCGCCCATTGCAGCAAATACTGGGCATCCGTGTAATCTTGACTCATGATGCGTCTGGTAAGCTTTGGAGACCGGAGTATAAAACGTTTCTCACGGGAAGAGCAATCCTTATCTTATCCCAGCGTGTTTTGAGTACCGAGAGCCATGACACCCAAGAAGAAATCAAAGCCAGTACAAAAGGTTACATATATTAACATCAGGATTCAGAAAGTTAAGCAAAAGCACATTGTCGAGCAAAAGGAAAAAGCGGACAAAGATGGCGTAATCGAAGTGCGCACGCATATTAAGAACGAATCGTGGACCACCGAGGAAGTAAAGTACAAGTGGAAAACCACGGAATACCGTATCCCGCTCATGAAGCTTGGATTCAGGAAGGATGCAAATAAGGGGGATATATTGGAAGTATTGAACAATCCCCAGCAGATCGTTAACAAGCGAATCCAAGAATTGTTAAAGAAGCTTGTAAATTTCTATGGTGGCATCAAGGGTGGCGGCAGGGGAAAATTCGAGTTTAAAACAGCCAGGTTCAAAAAGAAAAAGAACTATGGCCCCAAGAAAAAGGTAATCATGGGATAGATAATCCAGTTCCTCCTTTATTATTATTTATTTCATGTACTGGGAGAACTTGATTCAGATGCCCGAGGTGTGAACTTCCCCGGCATTCATGGCGGGGACTTCTTTCACGGATTAAATCTCGTCTTCATGATCGTGGGCTTGCTCATCTCCAGCCCCCTCAGAGTTCTCGATGCCTCCATCTCCAACCTGCCCTTCCTCGCTTGTTTCCTCACCTGTTTCCTCCGCCGGAGGTTCTGGAATAGTGATATCCCATCCAGAGACTATCCTCGCGAATTCAAATATTTCTTTCGATAATTCCAAGTCTGGATTCAAGGCAGTCTGTATGAGATACTCGGCTTGCTGCTGGTTTATCCTGAATGGAACTAGTGCTTCATTGTTTTCAAAGAGATATTGCGTTTTTTGTCCCTTCGTTGCCTCAGGGATGATGATCACTGCCTTGTTGAAGGTGTTATTGGTGAGTCCATCCACGAGACGCTTTGCAGAATAATAGGCGGCAACACCCCCGCTGCGATCAAAGGTTTTCACCGATGGCACGTCGATCCCGACCTTGAGGTCACCATCTTCGTAATACCCGGCTATGGATTTTTCCTTCCCGCCAACGAAGTAATTGAATTCTAGCTTCACATTAAGTTGATCCAGTTCGGGCTTCTGCACGAGTGCAATCTCCTGCAATCCCTTCATCATGGCGCCAACGATGGATGCAGGGTTGATATCGAATATCAATCCCTCCCTGTCGATGATGTCGTCTATTTTTTTCTCGGTCGATTCTTGCATTTTACTGGTTATTTCGGGCAAGTCGATCTTGGATTCAATCTCTGATGGTTTCGTTTCATCCGTGATTTCTTCCAACGTTAAATCTCCATAGATGATCTTATCAACGAACACTCTTGTTAGCTTGATCGTTTCACGGGGATTGCCATGTGTCCTGTTAAAAATGATCCTGAGAACTTTCTCGTTGATGGGAAATATGGGATCGATGGGAGATACGAGATTGTTATCCGTCCAGAACTGCTCCATGCTCTTGGCAAACCAAAGCTTGACATCTCCGAATGAAAATGGTTTCAGTTCCACTTCAGGTTCCATTCTTGACCTGAATGGTGGGTCTGCCACCTCCAGGAGTCTTTCCCAGATATCCTTCAAGATAGCGGCGACGATAACAATATTTTGTACCTCATTGTACATCCGTTTCAGGGTCTCGATGAAACGAATTTCCGCTTCTGCACCATACGTGCGATAAGGACTCTCGAACTCGTCAAAATACAACACCATGACTTTATTCTCTGGTGGCTTGTCTTCCTCGCCATCACACTCTACCATCAAATTTTCCGAAATGAGCTTAATCATGGCAAGGCACACGTCATCCCGCTCGATAACCGATTGGATGCCAAGATCTTCCAATTCTTCCTCCTCGATTGCCTCGCCAAGTAGCCATCGCTTGGCAAAGTCTCTCTTGGTTTTATCGCCGTGCATGCCATACGTGATGATCGCCTTAATGCAATCGGCAAATACCCCAGGATACTCGCTTGCAGCCTTCGCTATCACTTCATCAATATCTGCCTTGCCAAAGAACCCAAACTTCTTCTTCTTTCCACCGAATTTTTCAACTAATGTATCGGCGACCCTATCGATGATATCTGGAATTTCGTCAATGATGCAAGTGTAAATGTGAAAAAGAATCCTGACAGCTGCGGGTGGGCTTGGAACGTATATCACGGTCCAAGATTTCCTTTCTAATTTTGTCTCCTTGTCTTTAAGTGCCCAGAACGCATGAGTTTTTCCTGAACCTGCAGATCCTAACACGGGTATGAAGCGTGCCGTTTTATCATTTTCCGTGCTCCTGATTGCAGACATCACCGCTCGATCCATTTCCCTCCGGGGGTTGGGAATATCAACCATATCTTCCACATCACCCCTCGAGACAAACCTGTCAAACGGCGTGGTACCCTCCTTGAGTACGTCCAGGTAAAGTTCCTTGTCATCATCTGATAAGTTGGTATATGCCATCTTTGATCTCACTGATTCATGTAGGGCCTTTTTTCCTGTTCCTTGATTCCCTATTGGCAGGTATTTAGTCCATGTACTATTTACGTATATATTGCGACTTTTCGTATAATTGCTTTATGGTTATAGATGTAGATGAACGCGCTCAAGTTTCTTAGGGACCATCCATCGATTCAAACGATGCGAACTCTTTCTGACGCTTGTTGAAGGTATAAATGCCCTCGAAACCAATTTCTTTCAAGAATTCGATGGTACTATTAAACTCGTATCCGACATGGCTTGGCTCGTGCGCGTCCGAACCTAGAGTGATCTTTATATCTTTTTCAAAACAGTTTTCAAGGATGGTTCGTGAGGGATAAATTTCCCTGATTGGCTTGCGTAATCCTGCCGTATTAACCTCGATGACCATGTCATTTTCCTTGATTGCATCGAGTAACACATCGAGAATACCGTCCATGGGTGCACTAGGATGATGCCCGAACTTTTTTGGCAGGTCTAGATGTCCAACAACGTCGAAATAACCCCTGCGCACCATGGCAATTAATGCCTTGTAATATTTACCGTAGATGATATCCTTATCATTGTCCTGCCATTTATTGGAGAATCTCTCGTCATCTACAGCCCAATCGTCCACCACATGGACGGATCCATAGATATAATCTAATTGATCGAGGAACGGTTTCAAGAATTCCACGATCTGTTTCCATGCTGGTTCGAAGTAATCCACCTCGGTCGAGATCTTCACCGTGATTTCTTCCTTATATGCCTCCCGCAATCTTGTCGCTTCCTTGATATATTCGGGAAACTCTTCCAAATCCATGGCATATTCTTCAACGGGAATGGAGCGAGGTAGATAGCTCATCGGGAAATGCTCATTAAATCCTATTACCTTCAAGTTTTCCCTGATGGCAGCCAAGATATAATCTTCCTCGATACCCTCTGCATGGCGGCAGCGCTTGGTATGCACGTGATGATCAAGCACGGGTTGATTCGTGACGCTTGAAGGAAAAAGCTTATGGTACCGTGAATCGATCGCACCACGGTGATATCAAGATCGATCAATCGGGTTTTAAATGTTTCGCGAAAGAAACCCACTTCCTTTAGTTTAGAACGTGGATGAATTTCGCCTTGTTGAGAAATTCGACGGTTTCCATACATTTTTAAACGATGGGTTCGATGAACAGTGCATTGCTCGTCAACCACGGTACATGCTAGGTGGATAGCATGAATGGAACAGCTCACGCCTCATACTCCTTTCTCACGTATAGCCTGATTTCTATGATGTTCTTGGGAACCATTCCAACGGGATTCCTGTCTTTTTTCTCGCTTCTCGCAGGCATGATCCCGGATTTAGATGCCATTTACTGGAAATTAAGAAATAAAGGTGGAAAATCGAGCAACTCATTCCAGCATCACTTGTATTACCCGACTCATTGGCCGGTGACCTTTTTACCCTTGATAATATTAACAATAATTGCCTATCTAACTGGATTCCTTTTTCCGTTTTTCTTGGCTCTCACGTGGGGGATTTATTGCCACCTGATCTTTGATTCCATTTCATGCGGGGACGGCATGAATTGGGGCGCACCGTGGGGTAAGCGTTTCGTGAATCTTTTTTCTTCCAAGACGGATGGCTATCACGGGTTGTACTGGTCGGCAAGATATAGAAGAACTATCTTTTTCAAGCTAGAAAATGCTGCTGCATTACTCTCCATCGTTATATTGGTTGCATTTGCCCTCGTGACTCAATCGGGAATGATGTGGTATATCATTGGTATTACTGGTTTAATAGTATTGATCATCACGGGACTCACGCCCATCGAGGATAAATATCTTGAAGAGCCCCCCGGCGGGAGGTACAATGATTACCGTGAGATTAGGGAATATTGGGAGAAAATGCCTGAAAAGAAACGAGAGGATGTTGCGCGGTGGCGTGAAACCCACGGTGCTGATACATGTTGACCTAAAAAGTTATAGAGCAGGCGTGATTCATTTCCGCATCTGCAAACGCATCAAGACAAGAGTTTCATGGTTCGGTGGATTTTCTACGATTCCTGCCGGGATGCCACGATGACGCAGAGGGCTTGAAGAAATGAATGGAAACACCAACGTGCTTTACGTGAGCTTCTCATTCCCACCCATAAACGCGGCTGCCAGTTTCAGGGCAACCAAGATCACCAATTATTTGCATGAACACGGGATCGAAGCAACCGTTCTTACCAAAAGCATTTCTCGTGAATCTCACATCCACAGGTCAACCCAGCTTGGGTTGTTAAGGAATATTTCCAAGAAAACACGAGTTTTACGCGCTCGTTTCTTCTCTCCAACGATTTTCCATCTTCCTTTCAAGATATTGAGACTTATAAAACGTGTCCTTACTGGAAGAAAGAAGGACGAACCTGCTTTTTCATTCACGCTACTCGGTAAACTTCCCCGGGATCCATTCATTCCAGATCATTATATTGAGTGGTTACCATTTGCCTTCTGGAAAGCCGTGGCATCCGTGGAAGGGGAGAACGTTGATCTGATCTATGCTACCGGTCCACCTTTCTCTGTGCACCTGCTGGGATACTTGCTAAAAGCAAAGTTGGGAAAACCGCTCATATTGGAATACAGGGACCCTTGGACCGATGATCCCTATCAGGAAAAAATCGCCATCAAGGAACGAGTTAATGAAACCCTTGAACGATTCTTGTTGGAACATGCGGATGGCGTGGTATGCATCGCAGAGCCCTTGAAGTCCAACTTGATTAAGAAATATCACATGAAAGCAAGTGAAGCGAAATTTACCGTCATTCCCAGTGCATTCGATCCAATCGATTTTAAGGATCTTCCCAAGGTAGGCATCAACGGGAGCGATTCATTTATCATCACAATTACGACAACCTTGTACGGTGGCCGCAATCCCGAAGGATTCTTCAAAGCCATTTCCATGCTGAAAGAAAAAGGAATTCTTGAGAACGTGGACTTTCAAATACACGTCTACGGGTATAATGACGAGGCGCGCTTTTCGGACTTATTGGAATCTTTAGAAATAGATGATATCGTTTTTTTCAAAGGTTTGGTCCCGCACGACACGTGCATTTCGATCATGAAGGCATCCACCATTAATTTAGACGTGGGGGAGGCGGATTTTGACTATCCCACCCTTCCCTACCACTTCTGGGAGTACTTGGGAAGTGGAAAAAAAATCCTTTTTTATGGTAATCCTGATTCCTATAAGGCGGGCTATATCAAGCACCATGATCTTGGCATGATCCTCCCAGCAAATGATGTTGAAAAGACAGCTACCATGCTGGAACAGCTCGTGCAAGATTTCAAGGAAGGAACGCTTTCATCTTCCCTTCCACCAGGAACGTCGGAAAAGCAAACGTGGAAAAACCGGTTGCTTGATCTCTCTAGATACCTGAAAAAGATCGCGGGAGCCTCCGTTCGAGAATGACACAATGTTCAAGTATCCTACATTTTCCAAGATGGATTTCCCTTTTGCCATTCTCGCCTGAGTTCCTTCAAATCCCGGGGCGTATCCAAGCATTTCCAAGAGCCATCGTGAACGTGAACCATCATCTCACCATCCGCTGCAACCTGTTCCAAGACGCCTTTTTCAAGGTCGCAATCTATATTAGCCGTTAGGTAATCAAGGAATGCAGTCTCGAATACCATGAATCCACCATTCACCACCCTTTCAGGATCCAGGGGTTTTTCTTTGAATGAAGTAACTTTACCATTCTCATGCTTGATTTCACCAAATCGGGATACCGGGTGGATGCCGGTTACCGTGACTAACTTCCCGTGAGATTCATGGAATTTTTGCAAGTGTTGGACATTAACATCTGCCAAGCCATCGCTATAGGTCATCATGTGTGTCCCTGGATCAAGGAATTCCTCGATCAATTTCAACCGTGCTCCCTTGAGGGCATTCAAGCCCGTATCGACAACGTGCACCCTCCAATCTTCTTGAAGGTCCGAAAAAAAATCCTTGATGACGTTGCCAAGGTATCCCGTGCACACGATGAAATCATTGTATCCCTGCGATGCATAGATTTTCATCACGTGCCAGATGATGGGTCTATTACCAATGAATAGCATCGGCTTCGGCTTTTCAACAGTGAGCTGCCCAAGTGATGTCCCCCGCCCCCCTGCAAAAATGACAACCTTCATTGCAACCATCTAGCGTAAATATATCAGGTTCCGAACAATTTCAAGTGTGATTTGTACCATTCAATCGTTGCAACAAGTCCTTCGTCAAACGATAATACTGGTTCCCATGAAAGCACTTCTCGGGCTTTTTTACAGCTGAGATATTGGTTGCGAATCTCGAACCGGGCAGTATTCAATATCTTCGGGGACACGTGATCACGACCAAGCAAGTTTAGTATCTTCTCAACCACTTCAAGAACAGTTTTTCGTACTTCATAGCTGAAATTGAAAGCTTCCCCCTGCACACCTTTATCACTTGCACGTTCTCCTAATAGAAGGTAAATCCTCGTTACATCCTCCACGTGGATGAAATCACGGATGAAGTTTCCATCGCTCCTGAGAATGGGCACTTTATCCTTCAAGGCTGCGAGGATTACTCCAGGAATTAGCCTGCTGGGATTAAAATCCCCGCCACCATAAATATTGGCACACCGGGTGATCGTGATTGGCATGTCATAGGTTTTACTGTAGGCTTGGCTCAGGAGATCCACGCCGCTTTTTGACACATCATATGGGTACATTGCATTCAATGGATCAGTCTCGGTGAAGGGCAGTGATTCTCCTGTCCCGTATACCTTGTCACTGGAAGCAATTACGATTCCTTTCACCTGATCGTCAAGTTGGCGACACGCTTCCAATATATTCGTCGTGCCGAGGATATTGGAAGTGATTGTTTTCCTAGGCATTTTAACTGCCGCACCAACAATGGATTGGCCGCCCACGTGGAAGACATGTTCTATCTCGTATTCATTCAAAATTCTCTTGATGAGAGAGTAATTTTCCAATTCCCCGTGGATGCATGTTACCTGTTTTTCTAGATCATGAAGTGAAAATATGCTACGTGGTATGTGGTCCCTTAACAATCCATGCACAGTGGCTCCAGCGGAGATGAGTGCCTTGCTAATCCATGAACCCACGAATCCATTTGCACCCGTGATCAATACCCTTGCATCATTCCAGTAGCCATCTTCACCGCTCTGATTCATGTTGCAACACCATACCTTGGAACCATCATCCTCATATGATTGCAAGCAGGTGTATGAAGGTTCGCATTTGAATAGTCCATTTCCTTGGAAGAATAATAACTTGCTTACTTTTCTCACCATCAATATGATAATTATGGTAAACCTCACGGTAAAAAGGTTGAAATACCCCCGTATAGCTTGATATCCTACCATGGAAGGGCGCAAGCGGCACAAGGAACGCAAGAAAGTCAAGAAAACGAAGGATGAGCAAGTTGGTGTGAAATTGCCGTTCTCCAGGCTCGCTAGTTCCATCATCATGATCATTATTTCTGGCTTGTTTCCTTGTAGTTTTGTCTGCGTGTTATATTTTCACGTTCTGAATTACCTTGCGCCCTCGGTTATCACCAGCATAGCATGGGTCGTGCTTTTACCTGCATTTTTCTGGGCCATGTATTATCTCTATTTAGGTATCACGGTGCTCGTCACGAAAGCATTCCTGGTCTATTTTGACAGGCAATGCGAGCTTCCCGAAGGAGTGATTCAACGTCAATTCAAGGATCCATCCCATCCTGATTACAAGATACTGCATTTCTACCACATGCGTGGTGCTATCATCAAGTATGCATTGTGGATCACGCAGAAATCCCCTTTTCCGGGGATGGTACATAAGGTTCTAGTGTTTTTTGGCCATAACCAGATTGGACGTCATGTTATCTATGAGAACTGTTTCCTGGGCTTGGAATTCGCTTTCATTGGTGATGGTGCCGTGATTGAAACCGGTGCTGCCTTGAGCACACACGTGGTGGAATCCTTGTATGGAAACCTGTGGATTAAACGGCTTGAATTGAAGCGTGATTCTACAACTGGCGTTAATACCATTATTGGACCCGGCATAATCGTTGAAGAAGACAGCCAAGTGGGTGATAATTGCATGGCATTCATGAATTGGCCTCTTGTTCAAAAGGAGGGTAACTCTAGCAAGTTTTTCAATGGAAGCCCAGCCAAGCAACGTGATTTCGTGAAATTTTTCGCAGAAGGAGATCTAAAAAAACAATACTTGGAACTTTTAGGTAATTCCAAGGAACACACCTGATCTCCGTTGGTTGCCATATTATCCTCACCCATGCTCCTGTTTTTCGTGGAATTGGTGCAATGGTTCCATCTCTTTGAAATATCCATGGAAATACTTATTGAAGAAAGGACATGGGATTGAAGTACTGCATGATGTGGTAAGGTGCAATTTCAACATGGATTTCAAGGATAAAGTGGTGCTGGTAACTGGTGGTGCCAGTGGTATCGGCAAGGAAACCGCATTGCAATTTGCTAGCCATGGTGCCAATGTTGCAATATTTGATATTGATCAAGAAGAGATAGAGAAAACACACGAGGAATTGAAAGCGCAGGGCGGTGAGGCAATTGCTGTCGTGGGTGACGTACGAAAGAGCGAAAATGTGGAAGCATGCGTGGGAAAAGTGGTTGAACGATTCGGTCCACCCGATTTCCTCATCAATTGCGCGGGAATTCTCAAGGATGCATTGATCCACAGGATGCCAGATGAGATGTTCGAGGATGTCATCAACGTGAACCTGAAAGGTGTCTTCTTCTCCATCAGGGAGTGTGCAAAGATATGGGTTAAGGAACCATATGGGAAGATCAAGCAAGCGAAAAAAGCAGGAGATCCCATACCCCCACCTACCGAGTTTCCCGATAGGCGGATAATAAATATTGCTTCCATGGCTGCCGAAGGAAATATCGGCCAGGTCGCGTACAGTGCTTCCAAGGCAGGCGTGATAGGTATTACCAAGACTGCAGCCAAGGAACTGATTAAATATAACATCAAGACCCACGCAATCATGCCAACTCTCATTGATACTCCAATTATCGGTGATTTACTTGTGAAAGATGATGGGAAATGGAGGAAATTCTACGAAGGAAGGATCCCGCTGGGTATCGGCAAGCCCCGGTACGTCGCTGATGCCATCCTGTTCTTGTGCAGTGATGAATCTTTCTTCATGAATGGCAACGTGATGCATCTTAATGGCGGTAAGCTCGGGGATCTCTAATTTTTATATTATTTCCATAACTTGCATTCATTTCTCTTGAAATCTTGGATGTAAATGACAGGAGGAAAGAAAATTACCTTGGATAGAGCACCTCTCCATCCCTGATTACTTCAACGATTTCTATCTGGAAATTAAGGTTTTCCCCATATAAATCATATCCGGGATCAGTGTACCCGTATTCACTGGGAATGGTGAATTCTTTCTTCTCGCCGGCAACCGCGCCAACTAGTTGCTGATCGAAATATTCAAGCAATCCAGGCCCACCAACCACGTGGTCAACTATGGTATCGTCATCGAAAATAGAATTATTATCCAACCATCCCGTGTATTCGATGGTAACGGTGTCATCCTTCTTCACCACCACCTTGCGAGAAGGATCTCTTGTCAAGACAACTCCAACAATGACCACCGCGGTTATGATACCAATAAATAGAAGCCCGAAATATAATGGCGTGCGGTCCTTTCCCTTATCTTGCCCCCGAACTACCTGTGAACGCTTGTAATACCTAGCTGCAGCGCTCTCGTGTTTAGGATTCTTTTTTGGCATTGCATTTACCTGGCTACATCGCCTGAAAGTACACGGGAATGGTTCTACAATAAACAAAATAATCGACGCATATAAACAACACGTCTCGTGAGATGGAAGAATAGTAAACCTAATGCATCAAGACATCTCGAAGTACCGGAATGGTAGCAAGATATGGTCTTAATATATCCCCGATTCCTAGAAGGCATGTCACCGTGGTACACAGCCACGTGGTGCGCATGGGGCCTGTTTTTTTCAAGGCACCTTGGTGCACGCAGTGAATGACTGGCAGGAAACGCGGAAGAACCCGCGCTTTGGTAAATAATTCCATGCATCTGCTCGGTTTACCTGCTGCCCGGTTAACATGAAACAAAGGAATGTGAATGAGATGGTTGATTTCTTCATAGGAGAGGCGCTTCTCGGTAAGGGTTCCGAGCTCGCGCATATAGATCTCATGATGGGTGATAAGGGTGGCCCCGTGGGACAAGCATTTGCCACCGCTTTGGTTAATTTAAGCAAGGGACACACTCCGATTCTTGGGGTAATCCGCCCGAATTTACCTCCCAAGCCCCACATGGTCATCGTACCGAAGGTTACCGTCCAGAGTCTTTCTGATGCCAATAAGATATTTGGTCCTGCACAGGCTGGTTGCGCAAAGGCTGTTGCTGATGCAGTGGAAGAAGGTATCATCCCCATAGAAAAAGTGGATGATTGGGTCATCGTCTGCAGCGTGTTCATCCACCCAGAAGCAAGCAACACGAGAAAAATATACAAGAATAATTACTCGGCGACCAGGCTTTCGATAAAGCGAGCCATGGCAAACTATCCACCGATCGACAAGATCATGTATGACAAGGACCGGGCGAAGCATCCTGTTTCAGGCATTCGCATGCCCCGCTTGTGGCGCCCGCCATACCTTCAAATCGCTTTGGATAGCCCAAGCCTGAGCAAGGCAATTCGTGTCATAAAGGAATGTCCCCGGTCAGATCGCATCATTCTTGAAGCCGGTACACCCCTTATCAAGAAGCACGGGGTCGACGTGATCAAGGAACTCAGGAAGGAAGCACCTGATGCATTCTTCATTGCAGATCTAAAAACATTGGATGTTGGTAAAGTAGAAGTAGACATGGCTTTTGATGCAGATGCTGATGCAGCTGTTGCTTCTGGTGTTGCCCCGAATGAATCCATTGATAAGTTTCTCATGGAGGCAGACAGGGTTGGTATCTATGGCATCGTTGACATGCTTAACGTGGAAGATCCCATTGCGAAATTGAAAGGCTTGAAGCAACGGCCGAGAGTCATCATTCTTCACAGGGGAATTGACACGGAATCAACCGGGGCGAAGACACGCTGGGAGCTCATTCAAGAAATCAAGGCACTCTATGCTGGTATCAAGCCACCCGTGTTATGCGCTGTTGCCGGAGGTATAAGACCGAAAAATTGCTTGGAAGCAATCAAGAACCACGCGGATATTCTCATCGTTGGCAGGTACATCACCCAGTCACAGGACGTGGAACGTGCAATCAGGAATTTCATTAACTTGATTCCAGGCCCCTCGGATATTGACCTGTTCAGGTACCACACGGACGATGATGATGTCGTGAAACCTTAATTTCTTTCTTTCCTTCGTTTTGCCATCTGGCTTTTGGGGAAGGTCATTTTACACGTCTTCCACCAGAAACCAACGTCCTGCTGTTAGTTAGGGCGTGGTCGTGCATACCAAGAAGCTGTATAGTGGAACATGGAACCATGTTTCACCTGCATGGCGATACATGGAGCCAGGCCGCAAGACAAGTGCGGATGTATGCCCGGAGTGCGTGGCTGGTAACAGCCAGGTGGTTCTTGGGGGGAAAGGCCAGAAATGACCGGACCTACCCGACTCTAACGTGGGATGCACTCTTTTCTGAATTTGCAACCTGAAATCGTGGCAAAGGTGCTCATGTACCCATGAATTGCAGGATCAGGTTTCGGGTTCTCCCCCTCTCGTCCAAGTTGAGAAAAACAATTTGCTGCCATGTTCCCAAGGAAAGCTTTCCTGATATGAACGGCACGGTAATGTCTGGCTTGAGGAAAAATGCTCTCACATGAGAATGGCCATTATGGTCTCCCCAAGTTTGATGGTGGGCGTAATTGTTTCCTTCCGGTGCGATATCCTGCAGGAACCTCGGGATATCGTGGTCCACGAGACCCGGTTCATATTCCAAGGTAGATACTGCACCGGTGGAGCCTGGAACGAATATGGTCACGATCCCCTTCGATAACCCTGTGCTTGTCAATGCATCCCTGACGTTAGGCGTAATGTTCTTGATTTCATCCTTTTTCACGTGAAATTGGAGATGCTTGGTAATGACGTCCACTGGATCACCCATCTAGTATCCTTAATAGTTCCTGCAAGTCAACATGCTCCTCGACTAACTCCTTGCATAGCCCTCGCTCGTTTATTTGTAATTCCGCCACCGTTTCGTTCACCCTGCTTGCCGTGGTATATGTATCATAAGGAACCATGACCATCGGAACGTTTTTTTCCTTGGCTGCAGAGATCACCCTCAGATCGGGGTAAAGGTTACCGGTGAGCACGATTCCTGCCAAATCAGTCTCTAAAGCAGTCACCACGATATCTGCTCTATCTCCCCCCGTGATGATCACTTTATTACGGCTCTTCCTTAGGTATGAAAGCGCGGAATGGGCCGACATGGCGCCAACGAGGACATTGTCCACCAAGACGTCGAGGTCATATGAAGATGGGTCATCATCGAGTAATTTTGCATTCAGGGTATTCATAATTTCGCGGAAGGTTGGTGCGGAAAGTCTTTCTTCACGCTTCACGATCCCAAGAACCTTGATATTCATGGAATCAAGAAATGGAACGAATTCTTGTTTCACCCTCGTGACCATGATTTTGGGCACGTGATTCAGGATGCATCCGATGTACATCCCCCCCTTTCCTTCAACGTATTCTTTTTGCATGATAACATCTGCAATGTCCAAGTCGTTATTGAAGGGATTGACGGCAAGAATCTTGCTTTCATCAAATAACCTTGATAGCTTGACATCATCAAGATTGAAGGAGATTAGCTGGTTGACTTTCTTCGTTCCCTCGATGATGACGATATCCGAGTTGTCCTTGAGGTGCTTGTATGCATTATACAACTTTTCCTTGAGGCTACCTATATCTTGAGACTTGAGCTCTTCGAAATAAATAGGATCGATGAAGAACGGGCAGACATCGGACTGATCTTGCTCGAATATATTAGCCAAGATTTCAACTTCTGGATCCACGTGATCCTTTCCCTTCCTGATGCCGATTGGTTTGAAATAGGTTACCTTGTAGCCCATCTCCTGCAGTTTCAAGCCGATACCCACGCCGATCTCGGTCTTGCCAGATTTTGGTATCGCCGATGATAGGTAGATGCTTGTTAATTGCTTCATAGTTGCCATTCTCTATCCTGTATTTGTTCGATGATTATATCTTAATTGTGATCTTGATATCGACCGCGCTCACGCCTTCACCTTTTGCAAATGCGAGTAATGGATTGATATCTAGTTCTAAAATGTCAGGGAATTCGTTAACGAGCAAGGAGATTTTTTGTAACACGACTTCGACCTCCTTCAAATCAGAAGGTGGCTCCCCCCGCACACCTCGTAACAGCGCATGGGTCTTCGTTTCCTCAATGATTTCCCGCGAATCTTCAACCGTGAAGAATTTTCCCAGCTTGAACGACACATCCTTCATGAAATTTACGTATATACCTCCCATCCCGAACATGATCAAAGGTCCGAATTGTGGATCCCTGGACATGCCGATGATCAGCTCGGTTACCTTCTTCTTTTCATCTCTCATGATCATTTCCTGCACTTCGATACCGTGGATCTGGGCATCTGGACGCAATTCCTGAACAGATGATAGGATGTTGATGAATGCCTGCTGCGCCTCTTCCTCGTTCTTGATGCCAAGAATCACCCCACCGATATCACTCTTGTGCACGACTTGCGGGGAGACAATCTTCATCACCACGGGAAATCCAATCTCAGTTGCAAACTGCCGAGCCTCGCCTGGGGTTCGTGCCAGTTTAGTTTTCGGGTGCGGGATGGCATATTCTGAAAAAATATCACTCGTCTCGTAGTTTAGCAACATGGGTCGCTTTTCTTGTCGTGCCGTTTCAATAATTTCTCGTATCCTGTCCCGGTTCACGGTTAATGGCTTGATCTTGGTTTCATCGGATCTGTCTCGGAATTTCGAGAACGTGATTAATCCCGAAATATTCCTGATGGCTTCTTCAGGGAAATCACAACATGGAATGCCATGATCCATGAGGTTATCGGCACCTTCCTTCACGCTCTTCCCGCCCATGAAGGCAGCAATCATTATCCTGTCCTTAAAGTCTTCATGTACCTTGATCATGATATTTGAAGCATCAAGGGGATGCGTGTTTGCCTGTGGCGTGAGTATGATGAGCGTTCCAGCACATGCGTCCATCGGTTCCTTTAAAACGGTCCTGAGGGCGAAATCGTACCTGTCTGGCGGGGCATCCCCGACAATGTCCACGGGATTGAATATTCCCGCCTCCGCGGGTAACCCGTCCCGCAATTGTTCAAGGGTATCTTGGGAAAACCTTGCGACTCCCACGTTGTAATCTTCGAAAGCATCGGTTGCGATGATACCCGGTCCGCCGGCATTGGTGATGATGGCAAATCTATTCGATGCCGGCACATCACACATGGTAAATGTCTTGGCATAACTAAAGAGCTCGCTTAATTCCTTGGCACGAATAACTCCAGCTTTTTCAAACGCGAGATCGTAGGCGATATCGCTTCCCGCCAAGCTTCCAGTATGACTTGAAGCCGCCATGGCACCCGCTTCACTCACTCCTGACTTAAGGATAATCACTGGTTTCCTTCTTGATGCCTCGGATACAATTTTGATAAATCTCTCCCCATCATCGATAGCTTCCAGGTAACATGCAATTATCTTGGTTTCGGGATCATGGGCAAGGTACTGGATGAAATCCGTTTCATTGACATCCGATTTATTCCCAAGTGAGATGAATGTGGAAAACCCGATATTGTGCACTGTAGACCAATCGAGGATAGCGGTCATGACCGCACCGGATTGGGAAATCATGGCAATACTCCCCTTTTTCGGTGTAAGGGCTGCAAACGATGAATTATGGAATAATGAAATCATTCCAAGGCAGTTAGGCCCCAGCACGCGAATGCCGTATTTCTTGCATTTTTCCATCATTTCCCTTTCGAGCTTATATCCCTCGGAACCCACCTCCTTGAAACCTGCCGTGATTATTATGAGTCCACGGATGCCTTTCTCTCCGATTTCATCAATCACGTCAAGTACATATCTTGCTGGGATGCACATGACTGCCAAATCGATATCAACGGGGACGTCCAGAACGCTCTTGTATACCTTGAATCCTTCAATTTCACCACCTTTTGGGTTGATGCCAAATACTTGAATGTCCCCATGTCGTTCTCGCAAGTTGCGCATGACTGCATTACCCACTTTCCCAGCCGTGGCACTGGCGCCGATAACGGCAATGCTTCTTGGTTTGAAAAAGAACTCCAGTTCCATTTCAGGTTCCATGATACGATCGCAAGTTTTTCGTGTTGTACTTGGCAATTAGCTTTTACCACCTAAAAGCATTACATGGAATATGACAACTCGGGTTTTTCGAACAGGATCCACGAATCACATCAACAAGGGACTAGTATGATTGCAATGCCGATTCTAGGTGGTACTTGAAGGATTTACGGGTGGCTCTCGTTCTGGTACAGTATTTCACCCGTTGATGATTTCACGATCTTTAGGATCCTGTGGAAGGGAACGGGGATCTTATCGGAATAACTAAAATCCGCATCAGATTCATTCTTGGAGACGTACATGTAGTAATTATCAAAATCCGAGACACGGTTGATTGGAATGTTTTTCCTATCTTGGTATGCGCCCCTGTGGATGATGATAATAACTATATCCTTCCTGTCGGTTTCCTTCATGCCCCAGAAGATCTTTTCAAACACTTCCTTCAAGGGGTTTTTCTTGTTCATCCCGGTTCAATCCTTAATGCCCATGGCTAAAGCAATTAATTCCACCAAGTCCATGACCCGAACGGTGCTGTTATCTTCCTTCTCAATTCTCATGGTTGCGTTTGAAATGCCTTGGAAGCACGCGGGGCAATGGGTTATCACGATTTCTGCTTCACTCTCATCAATTGCGTGTGCTTTTTTCCGTGCCTGCAGGTTAGACACGTGCCTGTCATGCATTGCCACGCCGCCGCCCATGCCGCAACAAACGGAATTTTCCCTGTTCTCCTTGAATTCAACGAAATCGATCCCTGGAATGCTTTTAATTAGTTCCCTTGGGGGATCGTACATGCTCATGTGTCTACCCAGCTCGCATGGATCGTGGTACACGACGCGCCCGGCAGGGATGGATGATAGATCGATATCACCTGTTTTTATCTTGGCAAGAAGGAACTCGCTTATCATGGACATCTTGAATGTAAGAACCATGCCAAGTATCTCGGGATAAACCTGCTTGAACATCCTGTAACACCCGGGACACGTGAAGATGACCTCCTTAACCCCCAACTTCTTGATCTTTTCGATATTCCGACTCGC
Source organism: Candidatus Bathyarchaeota archaeon (assembly GCA_014729935.1). GTDB lineage: Archaea > Asgardarchaeota > Lokiarchaeia > Sigyniarchaeales > Sigyniarchaeaceae > WJJB01. Next base: position 18,092 of record WJJB01000499.1, read on the forward strand.
CAGTGCCTTTATTTCCTCCTTGGATGCCCCTGTGAGCTCGAGCGGGTCACCGCAGCATTCTTCTTGCTCTCCAAGGAGCGTGTAGTTAATATCCAACTTTTCAAGAATTTGGACCATGCGGACAGGGATGCGTGCCAAGTTTCCCCTGAAGGATGCTTGGCACCCGACAAAATAGAGCAGGTCTGCTGGCTTGTTGATTTTTCCTTCAACCAATTCTTCCACGTCCATGCTCCACAATTCCACGCGTTCCTCTTGCTCCATGTCGAAGATGTTGCTGCTTTCGATGATTGTATCTTGCACTTGGACGACGTCTTCGGGTGCATTCCCCCCTTTCACGAGTTGCCGCCTGGTTTCGATGATCACATCACTTATCCCTGCCATCGAGGGGCATTCCTCGACGCATTGGTTACATACAAAGCATGTATATAATGCATCCTGCAACTTTCTTGTTGGAGTTACCTTCCCCTCCAGTAATCCTTCTGCCAATCGCATCCTTCCTCTTGGGCTGTAAATCTCCCATCGTGGGGTTCCTTCATCGGAGGCATCCAAGGATGGACATCTTGCCCGGCATTTGCCGCAACGAACGCATTTCTCCAGTATTTCCTTGATTTTTTCCAATACCATGCCCGTCATCTCACGCGTCGAAGATCTTTCCTGGATTCATGATGTTATTCGGATCCAAGGCGTGCTTTATTTTTTCCATGATCTTGAAGGCTTCAGGATTCTGAATCCTCATAAAAGCTTTTCTTGCCACACCAATCCCGTGTTCTCCAGTAACCGTTCCACCAACCCTGATAGCAAGCTCGTGAATTTCCCGAGCCATTTCCTTCACTTTTTCCCAGTCGCCAGCTTGAGATTTCCTGATGGTAATGGCGGGATGCAGGGATCCAATGCTCACATGTCCGAAGATCAAGCAGCCCAGGCCATGCTTATCCCTTATTTTTCTCAATTCAAGCAGGATACCAGGTATTTCGGCGAGCGGTACGCATATATCTTCCCCTTGATAGACCCTATTATATCCTTCCTTGAGCACGCTAGCAGACGCTCCAACGACGCTTCGTGCCTCCCATAGCCGATCCATTTCAGTGGTATCTTGCGAAAATTGAATATCTCGCGAACCATGAGTCTTTAACGTGGATGAAACCCGTTGCCCTTGTTCCCTCACGCTTGAGGACGTTCCCTCGAATTCGATAAGAAGCATGGCGTCGGCGACATCGATCCCGGTTCCAGGCTTGAAGATCTGTATGGCTTTCAATGCGGATTTATCTAGAATCTCCATTGCACTGGGGATATTACCTTCCTTATATATCGAAATAATAGCTTTTCCCGCGTTATGCACGTTATCAAAATAAGCAGTGAGTACCCCCCTTGCAGGAGGTTTTGGGAGCACCTTCAACCGGAGACTGGTAATGATTCCAAGTGTGCCTTCTGATCCCGCAAATAACCTCAGGAGATCCAATCCTGCCACATTCTTCAGGGTTTTCCCACCGATGGGAACAAGGGTTCCATCGGGCATTACAACGTTCATGGCAAGCAGGTAGTCCTTCGCAGTCCCATATTTAAAGGCACGCATGCCACTTGCATCATTGGCTACCACCC
>WJJB01000500.1 GCA_014729935.1 Candidatus Bathyarchaeota archaeon
CGGCAATTGGAAATCGTGGTCGCCGTTCTCGGTGTTCAGCAGGAACACGACCATGATGTTGATCGCCGGGGTGAGGTCGAAATCCATCCGATTCCACAATTGCAGTCAATCATTCTCTCGGAAAGCCGCGTGATAATGCCCCCCGTATCGAATAGCTTCCGCCGATGGTTCACGCAACAAGCATGATGGGAGGTATGCGCGAAGACGGAATGGCTTCCTCTATCTACGCAGGTCATCGTCTCTAAAACCAAGAACGGCAAGTACTTCGTGTCCATCTCGTTCAAGAGGGGGGAGCATTCGGATCGTGAATGGACATGTCCCGATTGTGGCATGCACCACGAAGGGGATGAGAATTCTGCAAAAACCATGGGGAAGGAAGGAAAACGCATCTTGCGGGAAGAAAAGAATATAAAAATTATAAAATAATCTACCGTGGGAACCACGGGAAGTCACGCTTCTGGAGATCGTGCAAGACGGTCAACAAGACCGCGGTGGTTAATGAAGGAGGAATCCACTGCTTTTTATTTAGTTTAGGCAGTGGTAGTTCAAGGGTTAAAATTAAAACGAGGATAAAATCGCGTTCCATGTGCAGGGCGGTTCCAAACGATGTAAGATGGGTTGAACTTAATATAATCATTGTTTAAAGGGGGTATATTTTTTTCACGCCATGTTAAAATACCGCCGGCTATCCCCACCTATATATAATACTAAATGTGGATATAGCTAGTAGATTAATCTATCACGGAAAGGATGATTTTTTTCATGAGTCATTCACAGGTTCAGTTTCACAGCAAGTTATGGGCAGTAGTTATAGCAACTATCGCGTGCGCCGGGTGCACGAATGCGGGATATCTTGTGTACAAGACGAAATTCTCTGGTGTTCAAGAAACCGTGGCAGAGCGTGTATTGCGAACAGGAGTTTTGCGTGTGGGCACCAGTCCCGATTATCCACCCTTCGAGAGTCTCCAGGACACTCCAGAAGGCTTGGAAATTGGCGGCTATGATATCTTGTTAATGGAAAAGATCGTGGAGAATTTGAGTCAATATTATGGCATTGATATAGAAATGCGCATAGAGGCAGCGTTCTTCAATGCACTCATGGCAGGATTGAATGCAAAAGCTTATGATGTCGTGATTGCAGCTTTCGCTATCAGGGAATACCGGGAAAGGGAGGTTGATTTTTCCCGCCCGTATTTCATCTCGAGACAATGCTGCGTTGTGCCAGTCTCCGAGAATTCGATTTCATCGGTTGAAGATCTTGAAGGGAGGAAAGTCGCCGTGCAACAAGGCACCACGGGAGAGGAAATCAGTGCTGGGATGAATTTGGTGCAACTTCCATTTCCGACAGTAGACATGATGATCCTGAACTTGAATAGTGGTGAAGCAGAAGCAGCCATCATGGATATCCCGGTCGCACAGCATTTTGCCAAGGGAGGCGATATCAAGATAGGGTTTAACTTCACGGAATTCGATTCCGAGGGATTTGGCGTGGCCATGCGAGAAGGTGAAGGTCCGAATGCATTCATGGGGGTTATCAACACGACTATAACGTGGTTGAACGAAACTGGGCAACTAGAGACATTATGGAATGAAATTTAAGAAATGGTGGATAAAATGCAAGCATCAATATGGGAAGACATTTCTAGCACATTCGAATTCATTTTCTTCGAAGCACTTCCCCGGTTCTGGCAAGGATTGCTCATGACCTTGATCATTGCGGGTCTTGGCATCCTCATTGGATTCTGCTTGGGGATCTTGGTAGGTGCAGGCAGGGGATTTGGTGGAAAATTCATTTCAAAACTATGCGGATTGTACACGGAGATCATTCGAGGAATCCCGCTCATAGTGCAAATACTAATCTGGCGGTATGCATTCCCTGGGCTCATTAAAAGTATCACCGGATATGATATTTACGGCCCTTTCATGAATCCGGGGATGATTGCAACGATCATTGCCATAGGATTGAATTCTGGAGCATACCAAGCAGAAATCATCAGGGCAGGCATAAATGCCATCCCAACTGGACAAACAGAGGCAGGATTATCGGTTGGATTGAGTAAAAAGCAAGTGATACAACTCATCGTGCTTCCACAAGCTTTAAGGCACTCGATTCCACCATTAATAAATGAATTCGTCATCGTGATCAAGGATACGTCCTTGGCTCTCGCAGTGGGGGTGACGGAACTCACCAGCATCGCCCAAAGTCTAACCTCCGATGCACCGGGCCAGGTTTTCACCATCTATATCACATCAGCATTGATTTACCTAGCGATATGCACGACGGTTTCGTTTCTTTCGAAGTTTTTGGAGAAAAAATTGAAAATCGCGGGATACGGCACGCAAAAACGGAGGAGTCTCTTGTGAGCATTCAAGATGAACCAGTTATTAAAGTTGAGAACTTGCATCTCACATACAATGCCGCAACATCAAGCGAATTACATGTACTGAAAGGTATCTCATTCGAGGTGCATCGGGGCGAGGTTATCTGCATCATAGGCCCTTCCGGAACGGGCAAGAGTAGCCTGATACGTTGCCTGAATGGTTTGGCGATACCACAGGAAGGAAATGTTATTATTACGGACCTGCGATTATCCCAAGATTCGGTGCGGGAGATCCGGCAGAAAACAGGCTTCGTGTTTCAACATTTTGAACTTTTCCCCCACATGAGCGTCCTGGACAACGTGTCTCTTCCCTTACGAATGGCAAAGGGGGTTCCCCATCCAGAAGCCGAGGAAAAAGCCATCCGTGCATTGGCGAAGGTGGGCCTTGAAGATAAAACAAAAGCTTCTCCCGCTAATCTCTCAGGGGGGCAGAAACAACGGGTGGCTATAGCACGAGCACTTGCCCAGGATCCCGAAATAATCCTATTTGATGAGCCCACGTCGGCGCTCGACCCCGAGCTCATCGGTGAGGTGCTCACCATAATGGAGGATATCGCCAAGGAAGGCATGACCATGATGGTGGTCACCCAC
>WJJB01000501.1 GCA_014729935.1 Candidatus Bathyarchaeota archaeon
AGGCAATTCATCAGGGTGACTTCATCATTACTCAAGTCCGCCTTGGGATTCACTTGGCTTTCGAACTTTTGCATCATCTGGATCTCTTTATCAGACAATGAAACCCGCTGCCCCCGGGTCTTTACCTTCTTGAGATCAACCATGTCCCTTGCAACACCATCGCTTTCCTTTTCATCCATGATGCATCAGCATACATATCACTCCCGGCATTGATAAACTTGTGTACTGGTTATTGCCCCCGTGCACCTTGGATGCATCCATGGTAGATGCATCCCTGATTACCCGCCCTGCCAAGACTACGGGGTCCTGCTCGGGATCTCCATTCCTCCAATCCTGACCTGAGACATTGGTACCGAAGAAAATCAAGTAACCTCATGAATCACCGGGCAACGTTGAATTGCACCCAATTCATCAACCCGCCCCTGTTGACACTCGATTGAGAAAAATTAATAGATGATCTCGGGTACCCCGTCCATATGGTAAATGCCTTGAGGAAGATCAAGAGGAATTACGCGATCGAAATCCGGGACGCGACCATAGATGATGTTGACGATATATGGGAGGTATTCAACATCGTGGTTGAAGAAGGCATTTATCTTCCCATTTTCTCCAAGGTGAATGAGGGGGATAGCAAGCGCTCGTGGTTTTATGACTTGATCACTTCGGGAGATTTTTGCTTGGTGGCCACCTTGAAACAGGATCACGGGCCTGGCAAGTTCCTTGGCCAGGTCATCATCGAGACCACCATGGAGTGGGATGGCACTGAACATGTTGCCACCCTGGGAATACTCGTGCATCCGTCATACAGGAACATGGGGGTCGGAAGGGCTTTGATAGACGAGGCAATCATTGAAGCCCGCAACCGGGGCAAGTTGAAGATCACCCTTAGCGTCTTCCACACAAATGCCAGGGGAATTAACCTTTACAAGAAACTGGGATTTGAAATTGTAGGTTGCCGTGAAAAACAGTTTGACGTGAATGGCACCTTGGTGGACGAGGTTCTCATGGAGAAATGGCTCGTTCCCAAGGAACATGCGAAAGACTACCTGTAATACAGGTTCCAGATCTACTCGGTTATTCACGCGCCGAATTTCTTCTGCCTTCCCAGTCGATTCAAGATCATGTTCATGAGCGAATGGGAGGAGATGCGACCGAGATACCCACCCGCGCAGGACCGTTCCCCTAGCGAGCGCACCTCATCATGGATGATATTTTTTCCGACGATGAGCACGGGAACGGGATCCCCCGAGTGATCCGCGTTCTCGCACGGGGTCGAATGATCAGCTGTTATCACCGCGCACGTGTCCTCCCAATCCACACCGGATACCAAGCCGTGCCCGACGATTGAATCAATGTTTTCAAGAAATTCTTTCTTCTGGAACGGCTTGTTATCATGACCCGAGGAATCTGTTGCCTTGATGTGCAAGATCCCGATGTCTACCTTCTGTAAGGATTGCAGTAGCGTCTCGATCTTGGCTTCCAAGTCGGTATTGATGGTCCCTGTCGCCCCTGGGCAAGGCATCACATTTATCCCGAGATAGCGGCACACGCCACGGATGACCCCATTGCCGGTAACGCAGGCAGCCCTCACGTGAAATTTTTCTTGGAACGACGGGACGGATTGTATCATCCCGGCACCATGCGTGAGGATGCAATTCACTTGTGGCTGCCCCTTGGCTTTCCGCTGCTTGTTGATCGGGTTATCTTTCAATGATTCGTAAATCTTCTTGGTAAGGTTATTGATGACCCGCGCCGTTTTTCTCGCTTCCGGTGAATCATCCAAGGGCTTGCATTCAGCAACGGGAACGTAATCACGATTTGGATTGGTATCCGAGATGCAGTGGCTTATCCCGGGACCTCGTAAAACGCATGCAACCCGCTGTTCTGTTGAATGCCTGAATTCAACTTTTACCCCTTCAATACCTCCCGATTCCTCAACCATGTTATTGAGAATGGTGATGATCTCTCCCGCCTCGGGAATGCGCCTCCCAGCGCGCCTATCAATGATATTCATGCCTTGATCTATGTTTGCCAAGTTACCCCTGAGCGCGACATCCCCTGGCTGCAATTCCATGCCAACACCGAGAGCTTCTAGAGGGCCGCGACCGGGATAATCCTCCCGTGTATATCCAAAAATTAGAAGATGGGCGATATCGGAGCCAACCGGCATCCCCGGTTCCACGACGTCCATGATACCACAAGCACCTCGGGTGGCGAGTTCGTCGAAATGGGGGGTTCTTGCTGCCTCCAGAGGTGTTCGTCCATCGAGATCCAGTATTGGCTTATCTCCAAGTCCATCCATGATCAATAAAATGCATTTTCGGGGTTCCATGTGGTTCACTTCTGATGCCGCCGGGGCAGGTGCAAGTGATTCCTTCCCGGATCCACCACTTGACCACCGGCACCCGTGCGAGAAAAAGTTTACCACTCCCCCCTGCGGCATACGGCAAGTGGCAAGACACGGATGCATTGGCTGGCAAGCGAACGTTGCGTGTCATTGCAAGCAACATGGAACTAGAGGGGAATCTCTACTTGCATGGCTTGGTGTGGCAAGGTTTTTCTTTTATAACTTTTATAATGTAGCTAGTGTTCCAATACCATGGATGGTAATGAATAATGGGTCTACGTCTTATAGGGAAAGCGTTTTTGCTTGCCTACCGGTCAAAAAGGCGCTTCTGGATAATTACATTCATTTATGCAACTCTAATCGGTTTCACGGCTTATTTCATCCACATGGCATGGCAATCCGATTTCACTGGCAGTGCAACGATATCCATGTTGATCGTGATTTTCGTGGCGATCATCATATCGGTGCTCTACGCCAACCAGCTTGTTAACGCAAGGCGAATCGAGCTGGCAACGCTAAAATGCATCGGGTGGAAAAGCTCGAATGTCATGACGTTGATCATTGGTGAGATCTTCGCTGTGACCGTTGTCGGTTTCGCCATCATCGTCGAATTCATCTTCCACAGCGTGGCGATTAGCGTGTACATCAAGACCATCGATAATAACCCCGTGAATCCCGAGGTTCTCGTACCGATTGGCTTGATTCCGTTCATCTTGACTTTCGTGTTGATCCTTGGCGTTCAAATCGTTGGTATCATCGTCGCAAACCGGAAGATCGTGAAAATTAGACCAATACAAGCATTGCAAATGAAAACCTGAGGAGGATGAATGATACATGCCAGATTTAATGATCAAAGCAGAAAAAGTAAACAAGGAATACAATCGGAGCGGAACCATCATCCGCGCTCTCATCGATATTGACCTGGAGATATACAGCGGCGAGGTGGTGGCTATCCAGGGTCCGACCGCATGCGGGAAAACCACCTTACTTAACGTGCTCTCGGGCTTGGATACGCCAGATGATGGTAAGGTATTTCTTGATGGAGAGAACATATCTCGATCCGCCGAAAAGCGACTCAGTACCATCAGGAGCCAAAAAATCGGTTTCGTGTTCCAAGATTTCAACCTCATTGATAGCTTAACTGCCATCGAGAACGTGTCGGCACTCCTATGGCCAACACCCCTGCACAAGAAGGATATCGAAAAACGTGCACTGGCAGCCCTGCGGGACGTTAACATGTTGGAGCGCAAGGATCATATCCCCAGGCAGCTGTCAGGCGGTGAGAAGCAGCGGGTTGCCGTCGCAAGGGCAATCGTGCACCAACCCCGGGTCATCTTTGCGGACGAGCCAACCGGTAATCTCGATCCCCAATCGGGAAAGGAATTAATGGATCTACTCGTGAAATTGAACAAGGATTACAAGACCACCGTCGTGATCGTCACCCACGACCAGCAAATTGCAGACAAGTATGGTAAAAAGCGCGTGCGCATGGATCGTGGCAAGATCGTGGATATTAGCTAGAATTTATTTTCTATCTCCAATTCTCCCTCTTTTTCGTGTTAAACCTTCTCGATCTCAATTTCTTCTTTCTTGGAACTCCTGTCATTTTTATCAAATCTCTCTTTCTCGTATTGGAACAATTCATCAATAAACATAACGAGCTTCCAAGTATGAAGATCAACAAAGTTATTCAATATCAAGTAACCCAGCACAACCATACCGCAACCTAGTAAAATATATTCTAAATAATGAGGCGAGTCCATAAGTGTGATGCCAATCACTGTCAGGCTCATAAATATCATTACCTTCTCATCAAGTTTTATTTCCGATTTCTCCCTTATCTTGCTAAATTTTTTTCCTAGCTTTTTCTGAATCCTAGTGAGAACGGGAACTTCCACGGCAAAGTGCGCGGGCTTCGTTCTCATGAAATTGTAGAAATCCACCATTCCTTTTGATACAAAAATGAGTAAGAAGCATTCTAGATGCAGGTAATAACGATAAATTAGTGAAAAATACGAGAATAAAGCGAGAGATAAGAGATGGATTGAAAAAAATAGAACAATGAAAACTTGCATCTTGTACCTGGTTTTGAAAAAACCGAACAATAGAAAACCAAACGCGAGGAACCCCCCAAGTGCTGGGCCAATGAATAGGTGTTGAACTTGCTTAAATAAGCCAATGGTGAAAATTCCAACTGTTTCGGTAAATGGCCGAACATTGAATATGAAATCTAGGAAGGAGATATCAATCCACGTGCTATCTCCCCTCTCAACCCGATAGAAGAATGATGCTTGCCATCTAGACATGTAATTGAAATGCCCTGTTTCAAGGAAAAGGTGAACACCCCACGGTATATACACGATGAGGAAGGATGATACAATGATGTAGACTTTTATCATGGATGAATGAAGGAACAATGCTTTCCCGCTGTGTTTCTCTTTTAACCGCTTGAAATCAATCAGATAACCTACCAAGCCAATTGTTATTATCAACGAGATGCTGGTCGTGAGCGTGGTTAAAGAAATATACATAGTGACGGCAGCCAAGACAAAATAGTGGACAACCCTTCTCCGTGAATTGAATTCTTCGACTTTTTTAAAAAAGAGGTAAATTAATGAAAGAGAAAGCAACGAGATGAGTTCCTCCCTTAAACCAATGGCAGAATTCAATACAAACCAATTTTGAATGGCGATTAGTGCAGCTGAAAGGATTCCCACCACTTCATTCCTCGCCATTTTTTTCCCGATGTAATAGACGAAAGGAATGAGTAGATTGCTCAGGAAAACCGTGGTATACAGAAGATAAATATCAACCTCGCCAAAAATCAACAAAACAAATGCAATTAATAAGGGAAATCCTGGTTCCCTCCACCCCATAAGAGTAAAGTCATTTTTCAATGATTTTGCAATATTTAAATAAGAAAGAGCATCGTTCGCTAATGGAAGTTCCATGGTAACCTTTTAATCGAATGAATCTTAATATTGAACCCAATAGGGTTATTACCGACACTGTAGAAATAATTGCCAGTTTTTTGAAATTGATATTCATTTCAATCTTTTCTTATTATTATATGCTGCTTCGTTTCATCTTAATTATCTTTTCTCTCGGTATATTAATAAAGATGGGGAACGAGGAAATACATGTAGTACAAATCGGTCATCCAGTGATGTTTCATGAATGATGAAATCATAACCCTACTTGATGGATTGATGGACATGGAAGAGAATATTTACGGCATCGCCATGGTTGATGGATCGGGGCAGGTCCTGTGGCAAACCGAGAACTGGGACCTGTCGGCGGATGCCCCGGCATTTATCAACGCGTGGAATAATAACGCGAGCAGCGTTACCTTGCTGTCGATCAAGTACATGATCGTCGAAAACACGCCCGAGAGGCTCATCGGTACCAACGTGACCGGCAAGGGACACATCATCGGGGCTAGCGCGGGACCCAACAAGATCATCTGCTATATAAACCCCGTGATCGGACCGAGGGATGCGTTGCAAGACATCCAACTCCAATGCACCAAGATTGCAAAACTATCATAACAAGTAGGCTCGCGTCCTGGTTTCATTCTACTCCTATATTTTTTCGCGTTAGAAACCACCTCCGTCAGTTCTGCCTGTATCAAGAGAAGTCACTGATTTCATGGTGACTTCCATCTAATCGCGATGGAAGGACAATACAATTAAATTGGTGCCCTTGCATTACCTACTTGCACGATTCGGAACATTCGTTACCAAGACTAGCATTGGTGCTTGAAATACATGGCAGGTAAAGAAAAAGTATTCGGACCCATGATGCTCGGTTGGTTATTCACCGGGCTCTTCGCGTTTCTCATCTTCCTCATCCCCGGTGTCGACTTCATCGGGCAGGTGCTCGGTGGAACGATTCAGAACATCGACCAGTTACTCCTTTCATTGGGTGGCGGGTTCAGCACGGGTGGCGGTGCACTCGGTTACCTGCTGGCAACTGGGGTCGAGCTCGTGATGTTCAACCTGTACCCGCTCTCGTGGATCATTTCCTACCGCATCGATGACGCGCTCACGGTCTTTCTCATGATCATCCCGTGGATCATCTCGGGATTCCTGGTGGGCTTGGCAAGGGTGCAGAATCCAAAGCAGGGCTTGAAGATTGGCTTATTGCTTATCACGTGCAATAGCATTTGGTGCGTCGTCCTCCTTATCCTGATCCCCAACTTGTTGGCAGGGCTGGTACCTGCAGGATTTGGGATAAACGTAGGGTCGTGGTTGAACGCGTTCGCCGTCGGGGCAACTGACCTGCCGATGGGTGTTTCAGCCATCCTGGTGCAGGTTGAAGGGGGAGCGTTCTTCATCGGCATGACCGTCCTGATGGGTATCATCAAGGAAGGAAAGTATGAAGGTACTCTTTGATGAACCCAACCGGAAAGCAGGCATGAGAGCACCGATTCAAATAATCTTTTTTCCCATCTATTTAGCATTCAATTTCCTAATCCCGTATCGCTCATCAAAACCTAAATAGTGAGGTTCCATGCCTTTCCAGTCTAATTCTTTCTTCTATCCATTCCATTAATCTCTAAACCTTTCGACATACCAGTTTTCAAGAGAAATCGCTCATTCAAACGTGATCAACACTTTTATCCGTCTTGCGAGAGAAAACCCGCCCCTTTAGTTTAGGGGCGGGATGAATCTCGCCCGTTCAAAAATTCCCTAGACCTACACCTTTTTAGACCATGGATTGGAATGTAGGACCAGTGATCGTTAACCACGCCGTGAAGGTACGCATTTACCCGACCGCGGCACAAGCAGAGTTGCTGGCCAAGACGCTTGGCTGCAAGCGGTGGATATGGAATTACTGGCTGGAGGAACGGGAAACGTACTTCCACGAGCACGGGAACACCACTGGTTTCAAGTACACCAGCGCCAAGATCTTGAAGGGAACAC
>WJJB01000502.1 GCA_014729935.1 Candidatus Bathyarchaeota archaeon
CGCGTTGCGCTCGTTCTTGAACCTGCGCGCTCGTTGCAGGTCGTAACGGCGATGATTCCCAGGTGTGCGGAACGAGGGTTTGAATTGCTCCCCTTCATCCCACCGGCGCAACGTTTTCGTGCACGCGCCAAGGATGCTGGCGGCGATCGAGATGGACACGTGTAAAACCATGGTTGTAGTTATTTCCGGCCGGTTTTACACCCATGTGCGGCCTCGTGTGTAAGAATGTCCAAGATTTTTAACTTCTGACTCGACAATATCAAGATCTTGCTAATGAGGGCGTAGGTTATCAAGAACTTCCTTCCCTTTTTTATGCCCTTCACGATGGAAAAGGTTTCATTCGAGAAAAGGATCAAGAAAATACTCGCCAATTGGAGAGATACATGAAAGAACTGCATTGCATGCCTGTAAACGTTGTTCTTGTGATCATGGATGACGAACCAATCAAGAAGGCTTAATGCACGGCAAAGGAATGCAGAAAAGAACGATATTATCGTGAGGAGCAATTCCATGGATGCAGGTGTTTTCTTTTACTGATATTTAAACCCGGATGCTACGATCATGATCGCGAACCCATTGTTGCTCACGAATGATGAGATGAGCTCGATATAGGCGCTAAATTTGCCTTGAATAAGTCATTTTCCCACCACTTGTCCGGCTATTAATCACAATGGATAATGGTATATATAAATGTTGTTGGCATCCAAGATTAAATCGGTTGGCGTGTTTTTTTACACATGAAGGTTAAGACTATTGACAATACAAGATCCGTCGAAATGCTTCCGGGCATTTTCAGGAAAACCCTCGTGTATGATGAAGATGGAATGTTATGTCATTTTTTCTTGAAGGAGGGATCAACCATCCCGCTCCATGATCACGAAGCGACTCAACTCGGGTTCGTGCTTTCCGGTCGAATAGAATTCATGAGCGAATCAGAGGAAGACACCACAATCGTGGATGAAGGTGCATCATACATCATTCCTGGTGGTGTTAAGCATGGTGCCCGAATGATTGAGGACAGTCGCATCATTGAATGCTTCGTGCCAAGTAGACCAGAATACTACAACGAGTGAATCTCATGCGCCAATTTAACCTGATTTTCTCAATGGAATATACCTGCATCCATCTAGAAGTGGACAATCATTGCATTGGGGCGTTCTAGAAATACATACCGTTGCAGCCAAGTCTAGCATTGCCCAATTTATTTCCTTCGCCCTTGCTGGTTCACGATTGATGATTGCTTGGGCTTTCTTCCATAAATGCTTGTTTCTCCGGTTATCGCCCTTATTTTCGAGTGAATAGAAGCGGCATAATATCCTTGTCACGTTAACATCAACGATGGAAACCGGCATGCCAAAGGCAAAACACTGCACTGCACGAGCGATGTACCGGCCTATTCCGGGGAGTTTCAAGAGTACTTGCTCCTGTTCCGGTACTTTCCCCCCATGTTCCTCCTTGATTTGCATTGCAATGGTATGCAAGGAATGGGCACGTCTCTTGTGCATGCCTAGCGGTTGCAAGTCATCTTGAAGCTTTGACTTTCCTGCTTCGAGGATCAAGCTTGGCTTGCCATATTTCTCCATGAACATGCCATGAATATCCGCAACCATGGAAGCTTTGGTCCTCTGGAGCAGCAATTCGGTGACGAGCGACTGGAAGGGCGTGATGTCAAACTTTCGCCACGGGAATTCACGTCCATACTGGGAAAACCAAGTCAAAATGTGTTCGAGGAAGAAAGAATCCCCATCATGATGTGTCATGTGAAATACCGCCGTAAATGCTCAATGCAGTCCAAGTGCCCATCAAATATCTGGTAAATAATACGCCTGTACCGGTTGATGATTCTTACCTTGTGTTTTTGCAAGTATCTCCTGAATCGCTTGAATAGTTTCTTCCCCTCCCTATCATAATCCAAGAGAAGAATGACTCGATCATGCATCTCGAGATATTCCTCCACTTCATACAAGGGTTTTCCATGAAGCATGATGATATGGGATTCATCTATCCCCGCTATGACTAGAGCCAGACGATCCCGTAAACCCTCCACGAGAATTGGACAATCTTCCAGGCTCATTTCATGAAAAAGATCCTGCAATGCCTCCTTGCGTTTCTGCTTGGTTTGTTCATCTTCCATGGCGTGCACCATTCCATAAATGCATGGAACTTCACCCTCCTTGGATTCGTCAGTTCAATCGCGTGATCAACTCACGCGTACATCAATGACCGCATGCTGTTGGCGAATGCCAACATTTTTCACGAATCGGTGCTCCAATAATTCAACATGTGAAACCACCTCGGATGAGTTTACGGCATTAACGACATCATTGTAAAGGGGGGTAATCTCTTGTTCTGTCACTTTTCCTTCATAATGGATGATGGTTCCCTTATTTTTATTCACCACATCGAGTGCTATTGGCAGGTACGCGCGTGGAGCGGGAAACACGCCCATGATGATCCTGTCTGCATTGATATCTAATTGGGGTACCACCTCTGCGCAATCGCCCTCATGAGGGATGATGACATCCTCCAAGTTATTGAGTTCTATATTTTCAACAAGGAACTTGAAAGAAACTGGATTGATCTCGATGGCGTGGATCGAGGCAGGATTGCTTAGCTTTCCTATCATGAGCGAAAAATAACCGATGCCCGCAAACATGTCCAATATTGTTTCACCTGGCTGAACCCTGCTGGGAAGATAAGAACGTTCTGCAATGTTTCCCTTCGAGAATATCACTTGTGTAAAATCATGTTTGAAAATAACTCCATTTTCAACAACTTCTACCACGCTTTTCTTCTCCCCTGCAAGATGCTCTAATCCTGTTGGAGTCCGGAATTTTCCAACCACCTTAGAAATCCCGAAGGTTTTGGCCCACACGGACTTAATGTAGGGAAGCAATTCCAAGTAGGCGTTGGCGATCAGGTGCTTTTTATCCAAAAGTTCTGGCTTCAAATTAATGATGATGACATCTTCCAATGTTTGGAAGCCAGAAGGAAGGAGATGGGATTCCTCTCCGGTCAATTCATCTGCCAAATATTCTTTCAGCTTTTCCTTGAATTTTACCATTGGAATTGCACTTTTACGCCTTTGTTCTCTTCCAGTGCTCCATTTGAATCAAATGAGTAGCGTTCTATTAATCTTAATATCTCATGGCGGAATTATATATAC
>WJJB01000503.1 GCA_014729935.1 Candidatus Bathyarchaeota archaeon
AGTGCGATGGGGGGAATAAATCACCGATCGTTGCGATCGATGGCGTGAAATACATTAATGCATCCATCGAGAAGATATCTGCAATCTTGATTGGGAAAGCCACGAGAAAGGAGGGATCGTGAATGCCGCGGATCTTCGAGAGGTTAAGGGGAATCTTCACGCCAGTAACCGAGATCCGCAGGAAGCTGTTCACGGAGCTGGCAAGGATGGTGGTCGAGGGAAGAACCACGCAAGATGAATTGGAAGCCATTCCCTTCAAGATCATCAAGGATGACAAGCCACACTATCGCTGTTGTGCATTCCGGGAGCGTGCCATCGTCCGCGAGCGGCTTCGAATGGCTTGCGGGTTGGACCTATTGGACCGAGGTGCACACGAGCTTCGCCTTCCCGATATACACAAGATCATTACCCCGGAGAGTATCATTTCGGAACCGCTCGTGAACGTGATCAAGATCGGGTGCGAGAAATGCCCTGAAGATTCGGTCGTTGTTACCGACCTATGCAGGAATTGCTTGGCACACCCGTGTGTCCTGGTTTGCCCGGTGAATGCAGTGTCCATCATCGATGCTAGATCTACCATAAACCAGGAGAAATGCATCAAGTGCTTGAGATGCACCAACGTGTGTCCATACCAGGCGATCACGAGGCGCGGGAGGCCATGCGCGCAAGCCTGTGGTGTGGACGCGATCTATTCCGATTCCGATGGTTTCGCTGAAATCGATCATGACAAATGCGTGGATTGCGGGTTATGCACTGTCTCATGCCCATTCGGCGCTATTGCTGATAAAACTGAAATTGTTCAAGTTCTCACTGCCCTCGAACAAAAAATTGAAGTAAATGCAATCGTGGCTCCATCGTTCGTTTCGCAATTCGGGAGGAAAGTGTCGCCCGAGGTTGTCTTCAAGGCCTTGCATCAAGTTGGGTTCCACGACGTGCGTGAAGTAGCACTAGGTGCAGATGTCGATATCATTATCGAGGCTGGAAAGCTCGCCGGAATCATCAAGAAGGAGGATGGCGAGCGTAGCTTCCTTGGAACCTCATGTTGCCCGAGTTGGGTCTTGACTGCCAAGAATCATTTTCCTGAACTTGAGCGGAACATATCTGAATCCTACACGCCCATGGTGGAAACCGCCAGGGTATTCAAGGAGGAGCGTCCAGCCGGCTCCAAGGTAGTTTTCATCGGGCCATGCATTGCAAAGAAGCACGAGTCCTTGCAAGCTCCCATGGAGGATTTCGTTGATTTCGTGCTTACTTTCGAGGAGATGGCTGCTATCTTCGTGGCCATGGGGATCGACTTGATGGAAATCGAACCTGCATCACCCGGGCAAACGATTAACGATGCAAGCGAGCTTGGGCGAGGTTTTCCCGTGGCTGGTGGGGTGAGCGATGCCATATCCGTGTATGCTGAAAGGGTGCTTGGCATCAAGCCAGTGGAAATCGCCAAGGCGGACACGTTACGGGAATGCAGGAAACTGCTATCGTCCATCAAGGGTGGCACGATCCAGCCCGATCTGGTTGAGGGAATGGCATGCCCGGACGGGTGTATTGGGGGGCCTGGCACCCTCGCTCCACTTAAAACGGCTCATCGTGCCGTTGCGGCTTTCAGGAAGGAGGCAAGCAAGGACTTGCCAACCCGCAAAATGGAACCGTAGCCACGATGATTCCACTGGTTCAACTCTAAGATCATGCAATAGGTTAATATTTTCCCTGCCTCCTTTCCATAATACCAATCCTGCATTGAAGCAAATCAAGGTCTTTTCATGAGTTTATCTTCACGATTCAAGCGACAATCCATGGTAATGCTCCTGATCGCGTGTCAAGCATGCATGCTTGCAGCATTCCAGGGCGATGGGCATGCAAGCCACCTACATTCACCCGAGCGTGGTTCCCTGCCTCCTGCAGGAGTGGGGAATTTCACGAGTTTCACGACCAGTCCTTTAAATGTTTCCACGGTTAATTGCTCGATATTGGTTAACGTGACGCCTGCGGGGATAGATCTCGGCACTGAAGCAGTCGTGTACACAAAGGATAATTGGACCACCTGGCACCGGGTGCAATCCCGTGATGATGGATTCCTAGGGCCTGTAATTGGCACGCATTGGATTTCCATGAATGCTGCTAACGGGTCCTTTTCTCAAGATAACGGGACGCTTGAAATTCAAGACGCGGGGGATCATTGCTTCGGAGGAGATGATGGAACGCCCGTGAAGCAAGACGCACCCGGACTCGTCCAACCAGTTGATGGAGATTTTTCCGCAACCATCTCGCTGAATACATCCCACATCACCTTGGCGGGAGAGATGGCAGGATTTCTGTTCATGGCTGGTGGGAATATCATTACCTTCAGGTATGGCATCGATCCGGTCAATGGTTCAGGGATGCTGGTTGCCATCAAGAGCACGGAGGGGGTGAACGTTGAACTTGGGAGAAAATATGTTCAACCCGGGAAGAACATCAACATGACAATGGGTAGGGAAGGAAATCAATTCATGCTTGCCTTGCCAGGTGAATATAACATCGTTTCGAAGGCTATCATCAACTGCAACCCGGTTGGTAAAGTTGGGGTGTTTGCCGGTGGTGGTGGAATCTTGAATGTGTCAAGATTTACCATCAATCCCAGCATCGACATGGAGTTAGTCTCGAATAAAACTGGAACCATGCACGTGGACCACCTGCCACTTATACGATTCGATGGCGATCATCATGTTCAATTCGAAGTGAATGCCTCAAGCACTCAATTGCGCAGCAATCCTTACAACATCACGTTGGATTGCAGCAACGGTCCAATATCGTTCATTCGTGCGGATCCCGTTGAAACGGGTGACGTCACACCGGACGTATCCTTTTTCATGGCCGTGGAGGACACTGGATTCAATCTTGGGAGCTTGCAGTATGATTCTTGCAAGTTCGCATACGAGAGGGACGGGAGCAAACCTGATACATTTATTAACCCCTATAACGACGATTTCAATTACAACTCGTCCGTGGAGAATATCACAATAAGGGGCTTCTGGGACGTTCAAAGGAATGAATCGTTAAATGCTACTTTAGTGAACGAGGAAACCGTGATGTGCATAACGGATACCAACCATTCCACGTGGAATGGCACCCGGAATAATGTTCCTGCCTTGATGCAAACCATTGTTGGGAAATTCACGGTGGTGTCCCGAATGTTATTCCCAACGTCGAAGGATATCTCCGGCGGGTTGCTCATTGATATGGATGATGATAAAAGTCACAAGATACAGGTGGAAAGCGATGCTGGATCTAATTTCATCAATCTCACCGCGTGGTCCATTGTTGGAAGCGTCATGCAGCTTGAAAACCAGACCCTCTTGGATGGATCTGGGGATGGAGGGGTATGGATCAAGATTAAACAATCACGTGGTGCCATTACCGTGTCTTTCTCAACGACGGGTTTAAGTTATAATATATATCATGACTTGGCAATATTGTCGGGCAGTGATTCCACGATTGAAATCGGCCTTTTTGCCAGCCGGAATGAGAGCTTGCATGTTGATTATTGGCAGATATCGCCAAGCATCAAGCTTATGATGCAAATCAACATTGATTCATTTTTCTACATCAGGGTTTCAGGAGTTCCATTTCACCAGTACAGTAGTGGTAAAAATAGTATCAGGGTGCGAATCACTGATATATCGAACCAGACTTCCACCAGCAACGTGTATTACATTAAGACTTTGCAACCTGAATTGGAAGAAGGTCGCATTCTCTATTCCGACAATGATCAGGTCAATCTCATCGATTATAGCAAGGATATCAAGTCAAGCTTTTACATGCCAAATGCCCTTGACGTGGAATATTTACCGTCGGACGCGGTCTTGGTCACGACTGGTGTTCCAGGGACCGGCAGGATCGTGGTTGTCGATACCAATGGTTCAGAAATATGGAGCCACACGGGTGCTGGGGGGCTAGATTTCGATTTCCCACATGATGCCGACAGGTTAGAAAATGGAAACACGCTTATTGCAGATACCGGCAATGACAGGGTAGTAGAAATTAATCCTGATGGCGAGATAATGTGGCAATGGAATGCCTTTGATCATTTCGACCCCGCTGATGCGGATGGTGGAATTTCCCATCTAAATGACGTGGATCGGCTTGCCAATGGAAATACCCTCATATGCCTTCGCAACCTAGATGCCATCGTGGAGGTTGAGCCAAGCGGGGCGATCGCGTGGCAATATGGAGGGCCCCATGCAGGACTTTTAGATCACCCGCATAACCCGGATAGGATCACCACCGGCAACACGATCATTTGTGATTCAGGAAACCGTCGCGTGCTTGAAATTACGCCATCGGGTGAGGTTACCTGGAATTACAAGCCCATGGATGGCGATGAGCCGTTTTTTGGATGGCCACGAGATGCAGATTTGCTTCCAAACGGTCACCTGCTAGTATCTGATACCAAGATTGGTTTTGGCGGTGAAAACGCGATATATGAAGTCGATAGGGCAAGCGGGGAGTTCTTGTGGGAATTGGAAACCACGGATGCAAATTACGATGCAGATGTCGTCTATACACACGTGCCAACTTCATGGGCACTCTCACCTGCCAACCTGACTTACCATACTCGGAAAATCGACTTGATTCTCGATTCTACCTCCCCGTTTGATTCCTTGTATTACCAGATCCATGATGATACAACCGGTCTCTGGATCCACGAATCTCCCATCGAATATACCGGGAGAGACCAGCTGATATTCCAAGATGAGCATACTTATACGCTAGTTACTTTCGCTAACCAGAGTGGTGGCTTTGGCGGGGGTTATCCCCAGGATGATAGCATTCAACGTGAAGCTGGACCGTCGTGGCAGGTAACCTTTACTGTAAACTCGAGTGCGGTAATTCCAATGGATGTTCCATACAGTGGTACCACCATCTTGGACTCGTTTCATCCCATCCCGCGAATCATTGAAGTTGATGCATTGAATAATACCATCTGGTCCATTGATTTACCAGTTGATGACGAGCATAATGTTCTTAGCACGAGCATTTTCGGCACCGATCCAATGCCAAATGGACATGTACTAACCTGCTTGAATCAATTCTATCCCAATCTCACCGTCGTGTCTAAAATCATGGAGATCGATATGCACGGGAACGTGTTTTGGCAATATAGAGATATCTTTGCAAGCAACAATTGGGGTTATGTTATACATGATGTCGATTACATCTTGGAAACAGACACGTTCTTGATAGCAGATACAAACCGTGAAAAGGTTACCGAGATTGATAGAAGTGGAAAGGTCATATGGGAATGGGATTCCGAGGATTACTATTATACGGTAGGCTTGCGAAACCACCTTAATGACGCGGATCGCCTGCCAAATGGCAATACACTTGTTTCACTCAGGAACCAGAATCTCGTCGTGGAAATTAATCCAGATGGTGAAACCGTGTGGAGTGTCGGTGATCCGGCAAATTCATCCATCATCAAAAAGCAGCATAATCCCACGAGATTAAATAATAATCATACCATCGTGTGCGATTCGGGAAATAACCGGATAGTGGAATTTGCAGGAAATGGTACCATGGTCTGGAGTACTGAAGGATTCACTGAATTAGGACTCGTGTTTCCCCGGGGTGCCGAGCGATTCCCGAATGGCAACACGCTCATCACCGATTCGTTCAATAACCGTAACGTGGAAATAAATCCCGCGGGCAGGATCGTGTGGGAGCATTCCAATTCCCAAGGTGCTTATGACGCTGATCGGATGATGAGGTTATCTCCCGTGGTGAATGCAACATTCCCTTGCAATGATTCCTATACAGAAGGGAGTTGGGGTATAAACATCACCACGCAAGAAAATGCGACATCAGGATGGTTTAGCTTGTATTCCGCCACGAATGAGTCATGGTTTATCATCAAAAAGGAATTGGTGGATGGATACCACGGTCCCATCTACTTGGAGCCAGGTAATTACCTTGCACGCATCATGATTCAAGGAAATCTATCAGGGAATATAATGGTCGGCTCGGATCAATACCATGACGTCGAGCTGCTCGAGACATGGTTCACGGTAGAACCACGTCATCCCGAAGGGAATCTCTATTTGATCCTTGCGTTGGGTATTACAGGCGGCTTGCTTGCCTTGCCAATGATCTGGAAGCACTTTCGCGATCGGAGACATGACTTGGGTTCTCCAAGTAGCCCCTCGGGGGACGGGAAGGAAGCTAGTGCAACGAATGGTGACATGCCGGTACGAGATGATGACTTGAAGCTAGAGTTCTAAGGTATCCTTGGGGATTCAGTAACTACTTAACTTCCAATGATAATCAGGATGTAATTGCAACTGGTGATATCACATGCGTGTTCCCAAATTAAGGACGCTTCTCAAGAATAACACTGGAAAATTCCTAATACTAACCATCTCCCTTCATGTCATCGTGTATTACGTGTTGCTGTTCCTTCGACCGATCATTCCAGAGGAATCTCGCCAAGTTATCTTCCTCACCAATGATTTCAAGGATAGTTTCTTGGTTGCCGTACAGCGTTTTTGGGAAAATCCCACGACCATGTACACTCTCAATCCATTAATCACCTACAGGAACCTGCCAGCGACCATACTGTACTATTCCATCTTTTATTTCCTGCCAGTGCCAGGATGGCATTACAAATTGATCGCCTTTTCCACCTGCACCTTGGCATGGACTATGGGCTGTTGCGTCCTTATTTCAAAGATCATGGACACCAAGCAATTCCAACGAATGAAGGTGAGCCATACGTTGATTGGAGACAAGTATTTCATCATTTCCTTGTTCCTGCTTTGTCCATTCCACGCGGGAGAATACATTATTGGTAATACCGATACCATCACGTGCTTTTTCGTGCTGGCGGGGGTGTATTACTTGCTCAAGGGGGCACCTCATCTTGCCATCTTCTACTGGGGTATCGGAGCGATGTTCAAGATTACAGTTGTCATACTCGTCGTTTTCTTCATCATCACGGCGACATTCAAGC
>WJJB01000504.1 GCA_014729935.1 Candidatus Bathyarchaeota archaeon
GATCATCACCACGTTCGCGGTGGTTGCAGGCGTGGAAGGTGCGAAGTTGATTATCGGCGTGATACTGGTTTTGGGAGTGGCTAACCTATTGGCAGATGGTATCTCGATGGGAATTGGCGATTATCTTAGCACGAAATCGGAGAGAGAATACCAGAAACGGGAGCGAGAAAGAGAGATGTGGGAGGTGGAAAACTATCCTGAAGGTGAAAAATTGGAAATGGTGGAGCTCTACGAAGATAAAGGGATGAAAAAGGAGGATGCCGAGGCAATGGTGGACATCATGTCGAAGTACAAGGATACCTGGGTGGATATCATGATGGTGGAGGAGCTGGGTATCTTGGAGGATAATGATTCCCCCTTGAATAACGCGATTGCAACCTTTCTCTCGTTTTTGGCATTCGGATCGATACCACTCGTCTCTTATATCCTCGCGTTGATGATCCCTGGTCTTTCGAGCAACAAGATCCTTTTATTCGTGCTTGCAATCATCCTGACTTGCATCACGCTATTCGTCTTGGGGGCATTGAAAACACAGTTTACCGGCAAGAAAGTGCTTATTGCCGGCTTGGAAATGCTGTTAGTTGGTGGTGGTGCTGCAGCCGCAGCCTACTTTATTGGATTCTTGCTCAACTTCCTCGTTGCATGAAGGAAATTCATTCAATCGTTCTTCCTTTTACATTATTTGCCTGAAGTGATCTCACTCCAAGAAAAGGTACGAAGTGAGCATTTCCAAGAAGGCAGCATTATGTGGGATCCAGATCTCGTTGGAATGCGCCGAAACACCATCGCCAAACAGCGGATGGGCTGGCCAGTTATCAAGCCATGCCCTTTCGGGAATTGCCTGCCATGGTTCATCGCCCGAGAGCCCCCTGAGAGAGGACCAAAGTTCAGGCGGGTCAATGCTTCGAATGCCATTAAAGATGCCGCCCGGCACCCTGCCACCAGGATTCCACGCGTAGCCATACCGGTGGTGAATTTGATCGATGAAAGTTCCACCCACGCCATCCATCTGGCAGATACCGAGTGGATTGACGCCAAAAAGGTAATCCAAGGTGTCTTGTACGAGATTTTCACGTGCGGTAGTGTTATCAAGCAAGCTCATCATGACTTGGAGCCACATGAAGGTGCAATGATCTTCATTGATGAGGCCACCCGCTGCAGACGTTCCCCTGCCAAATAGGTATGGATCCCCATCACTATCCAAGAAATGGAGCACGTGAAATGGCCCCGTGTAACGATCCACGAACACGGATGCCTGCCAGTCCTGCAACTTGGTAAGTATCTTCGCTGGTAGGCTCCGGTTGCACTCGATAATGTACCTGAGCACGTGTGCCAAGAATTGAGCGTTACTGCTACTATTGAAGTTGTCTACGACATGGGTGAAGAGCCAATCCGCCCAATCATCGGCGATTGACCAGTTACCGGTGATCTTGGCTACTTCGGACTCGTAGAGGAGTCTCGTGCAGGCAGACCACTGGTGGGGCCATGTGCTGCCGTTTAATTTAGTAGATTCACTTGCAGCAGCGATGGGGTGGTAGGTTGCATTAAGCAAATTGGCTACCTCCCGGAGGCGCGTGGCGTTCGGTGCCCATGAGGGTAGCGTGTAAAGGCCAACAACCCTATCAACGATCCTCGCAATCTTGAGCAGCGCACCAGCAAATCCATACCCGGTTTCCACGCCAGCCCATCCCCACGGGAGCGCGTAATCGTCGACGGGAGTGTTGGTAAACACCACCCGCTCGTCCATGGTGTGAATGATATTATCAGTATTTCGATGGGGTGGCCCCCAGTAGGACATGTGGGCGGACTTGTTATCCTTCCAGTTCCAATCTACCACGTTGTGGACAACCATGCCAACCGTGTCATTTCGAACACCTATCTCGTCCACGCACTTGATGAGATATCGTGCACCCCATAGCATCTCGTCGATGATATCAGGTGCATCACTTCCGTATTGATCCTCCAAGTTAGCATAGGTTGAATTGCCCCGTAACCACGCGTCAGCCAAAGCTTGCGTGCTATGCCATTGAGTTGAAAACCAGCTGTTATATTTGTTATAATCTCCAGCATCGTGCCAACCACCGCTGAGGTTTTTATATACCAAGTCTGTTCCATTGAAGATCATGGCATCATCCAAGTGGCACGCGTGATGTCCTGGGAATCCTGAGACAATCTCATGGACTTTATAACCACATCGCTGGTAATAATAGAAATCAACAGCCCTGTCCAACGTGATGTCGTAAACGTCATTGGCAATGGTAAACCCGTGGCTCTTGCAAGTTTTTCCCTCGAAAATGGTTTCCACGTAGTACCGCCCGGGTGACGTGATACCAGAAAAATTCCCTGCCATGTATGCGTGGGAGTACCTGGTCTCATTTTGCACCAATGAACCAGTATAGATCGTGGTGCCGGTGTTTTCATCGATCACGTCGAATGGCATGATGGCAGGTACCTGCGCGCCAGTGGGTGCCTGGAAGATCACTTTCTTGGCACCATTGGGAAGGTATCCCACTTGGTTCACTAATACCATGGGAGGATCATCATCCCGCATGCTGAAACCGAGCACAGGCGGGAGTGCCATCACCATCGTGGCTGCAATTACCAATCCAGCCTTTTGCTTGGTCCCGAGCCTAGGTGCGTGAAGCAACCAGGACCTGATGGATTGCCACGTTCCCCTTGAAGTCTTTCCCAATAGCATTTCATTGAAAAACCTGGCGCCGGTCACGATAGCCATTGCAACCGCGATGGTGAAGATGAAGCTAAACAGGTGTGCTGCGGGCCACCACCAGTAAATTGCAAGATCGAATAACTTCCCCGTGGTGCCAGGCACGATGGACAGGGAACCAACAAGCTGCAGGATCAAGATTGGCATGAGGCTTCCTAGAAATAGCAAGATCTCGCCACTCCTTCCCCGCATGCCATCACCTCGTCGTGGTGGAGTTTTAAGCAGAAGCGTGGCAAGGAACATGAACAAGGAGACGGGATATGCAATGGTTGTCACGATGACGTGGAACTGGTAGTTGAAATGGAATGCGCCCCGTGGATGCCATGAGCCGAGTAAAGAGGATATCATCCATGGTAAGATTCCTACCATTGCCGTGATGATGAGTGCCGTGTTCCTGGGACGGGCACGAGCGCGCTTGATATCTTGGTGCTTTCCTTCGGAATGCTTGGCCCCCCTGTTCTTCCGCCCTTTCATGGGCATGAGGAGAAGACCCACCACTGAGAGTAGCACGGGGATGGTGACGACCTGATACGGCGCTTGCACGGGATACCAGTCGGTGGAAATCATGGTTGGATCCAACCTGAACACCGGTATCATGGCAGCCATGGTTACTACAATCCCGATGGCGATGGTCACGAAAGTGAAGAAAATTTTCTTGTTGTCACGGGTGCTAATTTTCCACTGGGCAGGATCTCTCGCTGGTGCCCGCCACAACCACGCGACTGCAATAAAGATGGCAATGAACAGGTAGAACCAGATTTGGCCGAAAAATGCCATGGGATCAAGCAAGGTTTGCATTGCTGACAATCCAAAGCGCCAGTTTTCTCCGGTGAAAAAGGCTGCAAAGGAAAACGACGCGTTCCGGTTATTGGCTTCAAGGGACCCGTACACGAAAACTGCAAGTGATAGGATGCTTGGTAAGGCTAGTAAGGAGCCACGTGGAACGGCACCTCGCTTTCCTTTCTTAACTTGTGGCATGATGGTAAATCCCGGTCGTGTATAGGTGCTGCAACTACTTAATTCTACCGTCTACCATTCGTCGCGGATCATTGCACGTTACCACCAAGCAGAACACCTATATACCTCAAGAGCAAGCTTGCTTCACGACCTGGCGACTATCCAAGTTTTATCTGATGATTTGCATTGATCGTCGCCAGGGGTTTCACCTGCAACGTGATCGTGATGGAAAACCGCAAATTTGCACGTGGTCATTTTCTTGAAGCAAGGATTCGAGCGGGGACGGTTCTGGTTCTCCTCGTGATGGCGATTATTACTACCGTGACTTCGATCTTGTTTTTGCCGGACTTCCTTTCAAGATCCACCCGTGAATCACCCAGCATCACGGTGGAAAATGTATACAGTCCAGTGACATCCTTAGACCAATTGGATAACGGCACATCCTGGGCTCCAATGGAATCATATGCACTATCCCCAAGTCTTGAATCAGAATTGGCGGGAGATGACGTGCACGGGAACCTGTACGCGCCTGATATTTTTGTTGAGAATGGTTTGTACATGATGTGGTATGGCGCCCAGGGTCGTGATGGTCACGATGCGATTCACCTTGCCACTTCCTTTGACGGGTTTCATTGGAAGAAATACGGGATGGTGATTGAGACGGGTCAAAACAACCACGTGAATGATCCCTCCGTGGTAAAGGTGAATGGCACGTATTACATGTATTATACCGTGGCCCCAGTGGATGAAATAGATGAGATTTGGGTGGCAACATCACTGGACGGGTTCCATTGGGATATTCACGGCAAGGTGATTGGCCAGTCTATCACGGGTTGGGATTCGCTGAAGATAGGCAGGCCATCGGTGTTATTTATGGAAAACGAGTTCAAGCTCTGGTTTGATGGGATGGAGAAGGACCCGGTGGATCCCACAAAGCCGAAGCAGGGCACAGGCAGGCATGTTGGCTATGCCACATCGGTTGACGGGTTTATTTGGGAGAAATGGCTTGGAAATCCCATTTTCAATTATAGTGGCGCCATAGACGTTGAATACATCGATGGAAGGTATGTTGTTGTGGAGGAATCTGGCGGGGGTGTGTTATGGCGAGTTGGTAATAATGAAACCAGTTTCGATACCCATCCAAGGTCGCTCTTTCCAAAGCAGGGAACCAGCTTTGATCAATTCGGGCATGTGACACCATTCATCCTGCTGGAGGGGGGTGCTTGGGTTGCAACATACACGGGTGCGGCCACGTGGAGCACTTGGAACCGGAACCGTATTTCAACATGGTATCCCATCTTGAATGTCACTGCCTCAATGGATGGTTCTGCCATTACGCCGCGATGGGCCGCGTCTGCAACCCGCTTGAAATGGTCTCTTGAAAGGAATAATGCAAACTCTCAAGTCACCATAACATTCGTTCGTGGGATGACCTTGGTCGATCAGGTCTCGATGGATTTCCCCATGGGGGAGTCACGATGGATATTTCTCCCGGCTTCGGGGACTCTCGTGGCTTTGTAACTATTCCCACGCATCCGAACATCCACACCCTCCACCCCACCAAAAGTTTTTGGTTTTCTTTGGCAAGAAAGGATAAATGCCATGGAATGCTTTCCCTGCAAGATATTGGTTCGTGGTTGATTTGATTACCGCGATTAACACGAAAAGTGATGATAATGAAAGGAAACGAGAAAATAATTATTGTTCCGCACACTCACTGGGATAGAGAATGGTATTTGCCATTTCAAGAATTCCGGTTCAAGTTGGTCCACCTTATAGATGAATTACTTGATATTGAAGCAGATGGATATCGGTTCATGCTTGATGGTCAAACGATCGTGCTCGAGGATTATCTCGAAATCAAGCCCGGCAACCAGGATCGGCTCGTCCGGAAGATCAAAAATGGTAGCATCAGGGTTGGGCCTTGGTACCTGCTCCCGGATGAATGGCTCGTGGGCCAGGAGAGCCTCATCAGGAACCTGGAATGTAGCCATCGATTGGCGACCGATCTAGGTATCCCCCTGATGAAAATTGGATATCTCCCCGATCAATTCGGTCACACGAGTGCGATTCCCCAGGTCCTCGGGGATCTGACCAAGTTCAAGGCGGCAGCAATTTGGCGCGGTGTCGGCCGCGAGATAACAACCGTGCCATTTACATGGAAATCCAGGGAGAGTGCCACATCTAGCATCTTGGGTATTTATCTTGCTGGCGGATATGGAAATGCTGCAAGGCTACCAGATAAATTTGGTGATTTCAAGGAGCAGATCGATGAATTCGTGGAAGAGCTAGAGATCTTATCACCAGTTCCCGTGTACCTTCTCATGAATGGCTCGGATCATCTATTCCCACAGGAGATCGTTCACGATCACGTGGAAAGCCTTGCTGGCGAAGGCATCGATATCCAGCTTGGCATATTGGATGATTTCGTTAATGAGCTTTCTGATACCTTGGATAAGGAAAACGTGATCCTGCCTATACATGGCGGGGAGTTCAGATCTCCCGAGCGTGCCCCGCTGCTTCAAGACACATATTCTTCCCGAATGTGGATAAAACAGGAAAACCAGGAATGCGAGGATATTTTGGTGCACGGAGCTGAACCACTAAGCTCCCTCGCGTGGTAC
>WJJB01000035.1 GCA_014729935.1 Candidatus Bathyarchaeota archaeon
CTGCGTTGATGGGGGAGATATTGCAGTGCTCACCATGCCATGGATCGATTACATGGGACCGAGAAAACCGAGGACCGTGCTGCAGTCAATCGGCCTTGGTCACCTTGGGACTTGCATTCCCTATTGCATTGGAGCCAAGCTTGCAAAGCCAGGAGCCCGAGTGTTCTCGATCACGGGAGATGGTTCATTCCTTTTCAACGTGCAGGAACTGGATACTGCCATCAAGCAAGAAACTCCATTCGTGGTCCTTATTGCCGATAATTGTTGCTGGGGCATGATCAAGAACGCGGAAAAGCGCGCGTTCAAGAAGCGAGAAGCTTTTTGCGTTGATATATGTTCCGATTACGTGAAAATCGCGAAAGGGTTCGGTTGCCACGCAGAACGGGTTGAAAAACCCTTGGATTTAAAACCTGCCATCCAGCGGGCAGTTGATTCGGGAAGACCAGCCGTACTTCAAGTTCCGATCCGGTTTGTTTCCCCACCAGGTGCCAAGATCTTGGCAAGCTTGCGAGAACTCCAATTCTGAACACATTTTTTTTTCATTTCACTCTCATCACAGTGAAGGAATCCAAACTTTCATCGCGGATATTCCCCGGTTGCCCCATGCAAAATACGGGATGGCAATAAACACCCGCGACCCATTCTCCCCGGTGGAGCAGGCACCCTGCAGGCGCGAGATGCCGGGAAGGTCTTCATGTTCCCTACAAACATTGATCGGTTGTGAAGGGTCTATTCTTACCCGTTCGAGATTCAAGCCAGGATTATCAATGCCTTCCATGCAGTAAATGAGCGGCCCGCGCCGTATGGCTACCTTGTTCCTATTTTCCTTCACGGCAGGATTCCCGTTGATATAGCGGGGGGACATGGGTAACCTTACCTTCTGGTTGAAGCTTGAACCTGGCATGGTCGTGAAGGAAATGTATCCATCGTTTACGATTCCATTCGAGGCAATGGTCCCTTCCATATCCCCTTCATTTGCATCGATCCAAGCTGGAATGCGAACCGATATCTCCTTCAACCACCCCGGAATCTTGGTGCAGGAAAGCACCACTCTCGAATCCCATGGCAATGATGCCTCAATAGACAAGATGCAATCATTTCCAAATGATACCGTGCAACCAACGAACTGGTTTACGAGCAAGGTGTGCTCGCTCCTGGCAACAATGAAATTCCCGAGTGAACAAACTAGCCTTGCAATATTGGGTGGACAGCAAGCAGTTGGGAACCATGCTTTCCTCGGACTACCGTCACTTTCCAATGGATTGGAATAGCTATATGCTTCACCATCTAAGGACCAACCAACGAGAAAAGCATTGTATAACACGAGTTCCATGAGATCGCCATATTTCTTGTTTCCTGTTGCAAGCCACATCCGCCAGTTCCAGAGCAAGTTCCCGATGGCTGCACAGGTTTCACAATATGCGCGCTTGTTGGGTAACTCATTTTTCCTCCCGAACCCTTCGATAAGGGGAACGGAACCTATTCCACCAGTGATATACATTTTATGGTGCACCATGGCATCCCACGTGGCTTCCAGTCGTTCAAGCACTGCGGGATCCCCACTCCTCATGAAAAGTTCCGTCCAAGCTGCCAGGTAATACATCTCGCGAACAGCATGTCCGACCGGCTCTTCCCGTTCGAGAAACATATCGTGTTGCTGGTTATATTTTCCAGAAATGTATTCATGTGCCATTCTAAAGTAATCACGGGGACTCGCAGTGGACGTGCTTGTCTCCTTTCCATCATCTGGCATGATAAAGCTTGGATTTTCCTTGATGAATGCCCGGGTACGCTTATTCGCCTTACGGATTAACCTGAATCCATGGATGGCATCCCTGACACGTCGCCAATTGGCACACCTGCCAGTACCCCTGTTATTCAGGAAATGGGTGGCGAGCTCCCCGTGTGATGGATTCCCCGTGATCGATTGCAGCCTGAAGAGTGCCAGCTCGAGCTCCTGGTGGCCTGGCACGTACACGCCCTTCTTGAAAATCTCGCGTTTCCCTGCAAGCAGGTCCACGAAACGCAAGGCACATGTTAACAAATCTTCCCTCCCGCTCACGATTGCCCTGGCGACAGCCGCCTCGATAAGATGCCCGGCGCAATACAATTCGTGCAAGATGTTGAAACGATGAAGGCGATGTTGTGGATGGTTCACGCTCATGAATGTATTCACGTAACCATCATCCATTTGAGCTTCAATTATTAATTGAACTGCTTCGTCCACGCGTTTTTCCAAGTAATCACTTGGATGGACCTGCAGGGCATAAGAACATGCCTCAATCCACTTGTATAGATCAGAATCGTAATAAAAGATGCCCGACCACGGGACCGCTTGAGAACCTGCAGCAGCCCTGAAATTATCCAAGTGATGGTGGAGGCATAATTGTTCGTGTTGTGCCGGCAGGGTGGAGGTTGCCATCACGTGCACCCGGTCCTTCCAGAAAGGACCATTGATCTTCACGTCAACCAAGGATATCGTGGAAAGCGGGGTTTTCAAATATTTTTCCGGGTTCATGGCATGTTGCCTCCAAAGATATCCATCAATACGAGATTGCCTTGGACCGTGGATGCACTCCACTAAAATGAATGTTGGATGCTCGACACTCACCCAATCCTCGCTTCATTGCATTATTCAAGTATCCCACGGTTCCCGGCTCGATACCCATGGCCATGGTTCCCGCGGTATCGAGTGCAACCAAGTCCTTGCTCCCAAGCAAGATGTCATGTTGTACAGGAGTCCCCCCGCACTCGTATCCATCAGAACCGATGATCCCGTCAATGATTGCGAATGGGAGTTTTTCCAAGAAATGGGAAAAAAGATCAACTATCTTCTGATGGATGCGGGAGTGCATGATGCTCTTCCTGCTCAAGACACCCATGATATTCTTCATGGAAAGGGTGGTTGTGGCGAGGGAATGGGTTTTCAGCGATGGCACCGAGATGAGCAGGTCACATTCCACGCTAGACCTCGCGACGGCAACTTTTCCCTTTAATGCCCTTGCTTCTTGGATGACAATCTCACGCTTTTCCTCCCTGTTGAAATTGATGAGGTCGATCTCCAGTTTACGGCAAATTTCGGGAAGTAAATTCACCTTGAAAGCTTTCCCCGTGTCACTCGTGAATCCCCCCTCCCCGATTGCGATCCTGGCGTTATCGTTGTATTGCTTGATGTACTGGATGATGGCTTCGAGCACCTTCGGGTTTGTCGTGTTGCCCTTGGAATAATGCTCGGCAATGACATAGTTCGGTTTGATGATGATGAATTGTGGGCCCTGAAGGCTTTCACCAGCCTTGAGTTCATCCAAGATGGAAAAAGTATTTTCCTGGATGTCAGGAAGCTCGTCTCGGCATTCCTTCGTCACTACCTTTATTTTATTGGTCAAATTGATGTGTCACTCCTTGTACAAGTAATCTTCTGCCTGCTCAATTAGATTCATGGCCTTTTCGAGCTTAATCCTGGCTTTCTTGAATCTATCCTCCGCCATTACATGCCTTTCCAGCAATTTTGACATTTTTTCGAGGATGCTGTACACCATTTCCCTGATTTCATCGAGCTTTTTGTCCTTGATCTTGGTTTCACCAAGTTCCATTGCTGGAACTTGAACCTGCTTATCTTTCTGGAGATTGAGCACCCCGGATAACGCATCCTTGATCATCTTCCCGAAATTTGCTCCTTGTTGCTTGGGCGCTTTTAATTGGATCTCCACGCCTGTTTTACGGGCGTTCTTGAACCATTCCTTCATTCCCTTGCTTAGCATTGACAATGGATTTCCGAAAAACCATGCCTGTTTTAAATTTCCTAATTCCTTGATGCAAGTTGGGACAGTGTCCAAGATGTTTTGATTCAGGTGGAGAATTTCCAATTTTTCCAATTTGCAAAGAGAATCAGGGATGGATGAGATGCGATTGCCATTCAAGTCCAATCTCTTGAGATTCTTTAAGAATCCAATGGTATTGGGGATGCGACCGATACGGTTGTTTTCCAAGTTCAAGATTTCCAAGTTTCCCAGATTACTGATGGAATCAGGTATCAAGGGGATCTTGTTATTTCCCAAGTTCAGGATGAAGAGTGATTTCAATTGAGTGATGGTTTCCGGCAGTAAATTCATCTCGTTATACTGCAAATCCAAAACCTTTATCGAACACAATGATTTCATGCCATGAGGTAATGCTGATACGGTATTATTAATAAGGCTAAGCGTTTCGAGCTCGTTCAATTGTTTCATCGATTCAGGCAGGTCCGATATCAGGTTATCATCAAGCAATAACTCCTTCAAGTTTCCAAGATTCCCGATTGTTTCAGGCAATCCAGTGATTTTATTGTTAGAAAGGTTCAATAACCTTATGGATTTCAGGTTACCAATGGTCTCAGGTACTTCCAACAAGCGATTATTATGCACATGCAATTCCTTTAAACGTGATAAGTTCCCGATGGTTTCCTGCAACACCTCCATCCTGTTGCTGAAAAGAAATAACTTTTCCAAGCCACCCAGCTCACCCATCACCGCTGGGAGGGTGATAAGGTGATTATGTTCGAGGTGCAATTCATTTAATGTCTCCAACCGGTGGAGCCCATACGGTGCTGATTGAAACGAGTTATTCTGCAGGTAAAGACATTTCAAGGTGGGAGGCAACGATGTTGGTAAGGTGGATAACTGGTTGTTATTCAAGTGCAGGATTTCAAGGGAGGGAAGGTTCCCGATGGTGTCAGGTATTGCTTCCAGCCGGTTGAAGGCAAGATTGAGCCGATTGAGTGATTTCAAGTTACCGATTGTCTCGGGAATGGATGTCAATTGGTTTCCTTCAAGGTGCAGGCATTCTAACATCATCAAGTTCCCTATCATCGGTGAAACCTTCACCAGTTGGTTGAAGCGCATGGTAAGATGAATTAAATTTGAAAGATTTCCAATAGATTCCGGGAACTCCATGAGCTGGTTATCATCCAACGATATATATTCCAGCTTGGCAAGATTCCCGATCTCCTCGGGAATCATCAGGAGATCCTGCTTATTCAACGAGAGCCCCGTGATGAATCCATCCCTTGCCTTGAATCCGAGTTGAACCTCTTCAACATCCTTGACAGTAGGAATGTGATGGCCAATGATGCTCTCTAGCACCTTCACCACCTCCAAGTCAAGGGGATAGAGTGGTATTCCATCATAGGAACTTTCTAAATTGTCCATCAACATATAGAATAAACACGGTGGTATAACTCTACCGCGAGGATCGCAAGGTTCGCACCGAGATAATGCCATCTGGAACCGGCATCCTTTCAATATCTGGTTCACCGCTAGATTACCCTTATCGATGTGCAGGGAAATTTCATTAGGCCCCGATATAACTATCAACTACATTGGAAGATATGGTGCAGGAGATTCAAATGATAAAATACTACGAACTCAGGGATGGCGTGCTCACGTTGGTCAAGAATCCACAAGATGTTTCCGGATTGACCTGGTGCGACGTGCATCTTGACAAGTCCCGCGCCAGT
This sequence comes from Candidatus Bathyarchaeota archaeon, assembly GCA_014729935.1. Lineage (GTDB taxonomy): Archaea > Asgardarchaeota > Lokiarchaeia > Sigyniarchaeales > Sigyniarchaeaceae > WJJB01. The sequence goes on from WJJB01000035.1 coordinate 5,495, forward strand.
CCAAATGATGAATTGAAGCTTGTTTCCACCATGTTCAAGATCAACATCCATGATCTCAAGGATACAACGGACTTGACCGAGAGGCCTCGGTATAATTACGATATGCTCTTGGAAAACCAGTTCATGCTCTTGAGGGGCATCATGTCGGATCAGCTAGACCTGAGTGCAGAGGTGGAAAATCCCACCATTCCCATTGGTATCTTTTACACCATTGACGAGAAAATCGTCACGGTGCATTCCATCGATTCACCGGAATTCACCAATATAATCGAGACGTTGGACAAGCGTAAAATCACGAAACCGATCTTCCTTTTCCTGGAATTCATTCAAATCATTTTCAATAGACTCGACAAGGCGTCTTACAATATATCCTTGAAGATCAACGAGATCCAGAAGCACATCGGGAGCAGCAGGGATGCCAGGAAGCGTGGCATCCCGTTCAAGCTAAATTCTTACATGATCTTTTTCAATGCGGCAATGATGGGCAATTACAATGCATTCCAAGCCTTCATGGATAAGAACAAGTCGACTTTCGAGGCAGATGCGGCATTATACGAGAAGGTGGATGATTTGAAAATAGACATCAAGCAAATCTACCAGTTCACCAGCATTTACAGGGATCAGGTCAATAACCTGGTGGAACAGGCTAATAATATCATTAACAATAATCTTAACAATATCTTCAAGGTTGTTGGCTCCATTTCGCTCCTGGTATCAATACCAACATTGATCGCAAGTTTCTATGGCATGAACGTGGGGTTACCTGGGGGGATAGAAGATGGAAAATTCATCTCGTTTTACATCATCATTGGCATCTCGTTCACGGTTTCCTTCGTCACGTGGTTATTTTTCAGGAAGCTTGATTGGTTGTAAGCAAGGATTTTTTGGATAGCGCATGATCTTTCAATGCATGAGCCAATGCAAGGGAAAGGTTTTAGCCATCGAGGCGCATCCGGATGACCTCGTCTTTTTCTACGGGGGCACCATCGCCAAGCTCGTGGACGATGGATACCGCGTTAAGGTTATCACTCTCACGACTGGTGATCAATCCACGGTTAATCCACGTTTCACTAGAAGGGAAATTGAAGCGATCATGCACCGGGAACACGCCACTGCCATGGAAATCATGGGTATAACCGACCAGGAATACCTTGAAGGATTCACCAATCATTTCATCTTTGATGGTGCGCAGGAAATGAAGGTACGTGAAATCCTCATCAGGAAGATACGGGAGTTCAAGCCAGATACTGTCATCACGTTCGATATAGCTGATTCCCACGAGGAAAATCCAGATCACCGTCTGCTCGCCCGGGTTGGCTTGCAAGCCGCATCCTTCGCAGCTTACCCGCTCGTGCATCCTGAACAGTTGGAAGAAGGATTGGAACCGCATTTTGTTGCACGGGTTCTCTTGACTCCAACCCGCGAGCCGAATTTATTCGTGGACATCTCCGGGAGTCCATTGGAGAAGAAAATCAAGGCGGGTGCAGCTTATTCTTCCCAGCTGGAATTGATGGTGACCGAGATGGAAAAACGGTTGGAAACCATCGGGTTGAATCCTGACTTGGATGACATCTCCTACGAGGAATTATGGGAAACAGTATGCGAGTCAATGGCAGGAGATACAGCCAAGGAGGCCAGGGCATTCCACGAGATACACCAGGATATTGCACCCCGCATCAAGCCCGAACATGCGGAGGCGTTCAGGATGCAATATCTAGGTGCTGTTGAGAAGATCCGGGATTTTCTTCCCAAGCGATGCTTGGTTCTTTAGGTGATACGAGAATGCGAGACAAGCAGAAGGACGAGGAATGCATTAAGGCGTATGAGAATCTCTTGCCCAGGATAAGCGATTACATAGACCTGCACGCCAGGGAGAAACCTGATGAAATTGCCATCATCGAGCATGATACCGGTGAAAAGGTCACTTGGAAGGAATTTAGCAGGAATACCAAGGCATTTGCTGCCAAACTCATCGACATGGGATTGGAGAAGGGAGATGTGGTTGCCACCACCCTTCCACTCCTGAAAGAACACGTGTATCTCATGCACGCGTGTTACCGCATCGGGATCATCATTTCACCATTGGATCTCAGACTCAAGTTCAGGGAGGTCGACAGGTGCTTTGAGAAAATCAACCCAAGAGCCTATTTTTTCCTTGGTAAAACGGACATGATGGATTTCCGGCCAATGGTCGCACAGTTA
>WJJB01000505.1 GCA_014729935.1 Candidatus Bathyarchaeota archaeon
AACTAGACAGGAAATATGTCATGTTGCGAATAAAATACCATGTTACATCCGGTACCCTCTTGAAAAGGGCTTTCCTTGTTTTCGCAGTTTCAATCTTCCTCACCCTAACCACGATACAATTCGGGGAGTTCATGAACATCGTGCAAAGTCCGGACACTGTTGTCGATTTTGAAGATTATTTCACCGGATACGAGACACTCTACTCGTTTCTTGTTTCGCCTGAAAAACCGATGTATTGGGAATTGCAGTTTTGCTCCAATGATGCCAATGAAACCGAACACGAAAAATCCGAAGAAAAACGCAAGTAGCATGTCCAAAAATCCAAACAGGATTTGGAGTTGTATCACACCCTCTTCAAGTCCATTAATCGCATTCTGGATGGAATAGAACACCACTACCAAGCAAAATGCAATGAGAAACGGCATGATGTAAATCTTCCAATTCCTCGAGCGCTCTGGAGCTTCGATCGTGCCATGCTCCACTTGTATGCTTTCCGCACCCGTGCTTTCTCCGGACATAGGTATATCTCTACATGCCACCTACTTATGTCTTTGTAGATCTTTTCATTGAAAAAACAGAGGTAGTAAGGAAGAAATGTTTCATGCCAGGCTATTCCACAATGGTTGCCGCTCAAGGAGGTATGCTTTCTTCGCATATTCCTCCACCATTCGATGCGTGTTGAAGAATGAGATAAGCTTGATTGCGTGCTTCATGCGCTCCCGCCATTCGGTTTGATTTTTCCGCCAGATGGGAACGATTTCATCTTCAAGCTTCACGTAGAGATCCTCTGCATCATCCTTGTCTGACTTGTTCTCAGCATCGGGATCATCGGGCCCAGGTCCAATTGCCCATCCCGCCATTGGATCCATCTCGTAACCCTCGATCCACCATCCATCAAGTATGCTGAAATTGAGCACGCCGTTCAAGGCTGCTTTCATGCCACTGGTACCACTTGCTTCCCTGTACCGCCTGGGAGTGTTTAGCCACACGTCGACCCCCGTAGTCATGAGCTTGGCGAGATCCATGTCATAATTGGACAACCAGCACAAGCCGATGCGATACGAGTTCCAGAGATAATCGGAGAAATCGTGGATATTCTTGATCATGCCTTTGGATTGGTGATCGGCGGGATGTGCCTTGCCCGCGGAGATGAATTGGACCTTTCCCTTGGCTATCTTTGCAAGGCGTTCGAGATCCGAGAAAATGAGTAGCATGCGCTTGTATTCCGCAACGCGTCTGGCAAATCCAATGGTTAACAATTTTTCATCTAGTAATACCGGTGAGTGAGATTTCTGGTAATCTAACAAATCAAGCTTCGCCTTCATGTGTGCACGCCAAACATGATTCGAATTCAGGTTCAATGCGCCATTAAGACTATTGTAATTGTAGTGCCACGCGGATCCCAAGTCTTCATCAAATAGTAAATGCATGTACGGGGATAACCAGAAGCTCATGTGGATGCCGTTGGTAATATGATCTATTTCATACCCGGGGAACATGCGCCTGCTAATTTCTCCATGTTTCTTGGCGACTCCGTTACAATATCTGCTCCCGTTCAACGCCAGCAATGTCATGTTGCATTCTTCCTTCCCTGCAAGATCCATGTAAGAATCGGGCAATCTATCCCTGAAGACATCCCGGATAAGATCATACCCAAATTTGTCATGACCCGCACGAACCGGGGTGTGCGTGGTGAAAGAGCATTTTTTCTTGACGGCATCGATGGAACCAAGTTTTTCCAATAATTCGAACACGATAAAAGCCGCGTGTCCTTCATTCAGGTGGTAGGTGTCTGGCATATATCCCAGCTCTTTCAACATTCTACATCCACAAACACCCAATATCATTTCTTGAACTACACGTTGGAAAGGACTCGCGTCATATAGCGCACCGGTGAGTTGCTGCATCCAAGGTTCATTCTCATTTTCCTCTATGTCGGAATCCAGCAAGATCACGGGAATCGAGTGGCCGCTCCTGCCCCTCACGTCATATTGCCATGCACCAATGAATAGCTCCTTATCCTGAAGTTTCATCTTAACTTTCTTATCGAGCTTCTTGAAATCAACGGAAAACGTCCACCTGAGTGGCCTTTCCACTTGACGGCCATCCGGAGCGATCATCTGGTAAAAATATCCCCCGCTATATGTTAAAGTGACTGCAACCATTGGCACACCGAGATCAGCCGCAGAACGAATCGTATCTCCTGCTAGCACGCCTAAACCACCTGAATACGTTGGGATATCGGATTCAAGTGCTATTTCCATTGAAAAGTATGCCACTTTCTGGTCCTTTGAAGTTTCCATGATGCGACCCAACTCTTGCTCGTTTCAGTACCTGAGCTAGATAAGGATCAATCCTTATCATTCTTTCCCTTCCCAGTGATACATGCTGTGCTTTAACCTTATTAATCCGGGGTGTCCCTCCTGCAGGATATGGCTATCATGGACATCGTTCTTGGATCCTTTTTGCACGTCACAGAAATTCTTCACGGCATTGAACTACCACGCCCTTAACAGTAACGGAGGAAATTGAATTTCTCGCTAGGAAGGATTGAAAAGGGGCGGTTTTTTTCGCAAAATGGATAAAAAAAGATCAGGCTCCCTTCCCGAACCAAGAGCTCAAATGAAAGAAGATTTTTTGAAGGCTCCCTAATGCATGATCACCGCTTTCATCCCAAAACCTTATATGCCCTTTTTGGGGTCCATCCCTAAGGTTTTAAACAGGATGGCAAAAAAACGCAAGAAAGTTGAGAAAGTAGACAGGGCGGGAATTGAACCCGCGACCGCTTGCACCCCAAGCAAGAATCATACCAATCTAGACCACCTGTCTACGAGTGACCCCAACTCGTTGAACGCGGGGTTTTACTTTGCATTCAGGATACCGGGATGATCTTCACGCTGAAGCGTGTAATGCAATACGGCACGGATAATGAACCCACCATCCAAGAAAAACCTAGTCAACCTGATGGGGCTTGATCTCAACATGGACTCATAACGCCGAGAATTCCCTGCAAATAACCGGGTCCCTCGATTGCTTGCATCTTGCTCCGAGCACCTTTTTAACCCGCTTGTGCAGATCTCCCTTGTCATACTTTACCATCCTGCCCAGTGCCATGGCCGCCACGCGTTGAATAGGGATTGAGAACTCCTTGCCAACCCTCTTGAGCAGCTCGGATACCAGTGTGTCCGATTTTGTCTTCCCGTGTACCTGGTACAAGGTATTCGCTACTTGCTCCTGCACCTTTTCCTCCTGGTGGTCCATGAGAGTGGTGATGATGGTCACGAATAGATTCATGGGTTCTGGTTTCACGTGCCTGAGCAGGTTGGCAACGGCAATGGCGAGATTTTCGTCATCAACCAGTCGAAGATTCCCCGAGAGATTTTCCAAGGTAACCGTTTCAGGGCGCACTTTAATTATCTCGGTAAGGGAGTTTGCAGCTTGCCATCTTGCCCACTTATCGTCGTCATGAAGCAATATTTCTAGCAATAATGAACCAGGAATTTTCTCCGGGGCCTTGCGGGACGCGTTCCCGATTGCACTGGCAGCCGCATTTCGTACGGACCATTTCTCATCGTTCAACCCGGCGATCAGCAATGGAAGCGCCACGTCTGGATCCTCAATACTCGCCTCGCCCATGATCTTGATGAAATTTTCCCTGCAAAATTCATCCTCATCGTGAGCCAATTCTACCAGTTCCTCAGTGGGAATTACCGCCGGATCATCCTTTGCACATGCCAGCAAACCCTTCAACGCGGCATTTCTCACCTTGTCATTCTTGTCCTTCACTAGCTGCAGGAATGTATCCATGGGAAAATTCTCCGTTGCCGGGATGAGTTTTCCTATGCTAGTGGCTAGGTGACTCCTGATCCGCCAGTTTGATTCACCAAGGGCATGTTCCAATAATCGAGAGATGTTTACTTTATCAGGGAATTTCTGCCCAAGATTACCAAGAACGGTGGCAATGTTCATCCTGAAATTGGCTTTCACGCCTTCTTTCGAGGGAGTGGATTCCATTACACTCTTTTCCATCCCATCTTCCTTACCGGTTGTGATTTCTCGTTCCTGGAGTTCCTCTTCTTGTTCCTGCTCCTTCTTCCGTTTTCTATCACGCTTGCGCCGTTCCCACCAGGATAGCTTGGATTCATCTCCAGTGCTTTCACCATTATTATCACCTGGTCTGTCTTGATCCATGGTTCTTCTCTTTTTCTTGTCCGTACTCTGTTCCTGCTTGCTTCCGTCTTTCGTTCCTGAAAATAACATGAGTTCTAGCTTGGGAATCACTGAATCAGGTGCAATCCTACCCAACTCGGTGAGTATCTCGTTGGTAAAATTACGGACGGCAAACCGTGAATCTACCTTAATGGTCTTAATAGCTTCGATGACAGTATCGAGGTGTTTATTCCCTAGCTTCACGAGTAATTCCTTCCCGCGTTCCTTCAATTCCATGGTCCCTTTCTCCATGACCTTCCCGAGCAAATCGATGGCAAGATCGGGTTCGGCAAGGATGGCTGGTTCAAGTTCTTCCAGAATGCCTTTCAAGAACATCACGTCCTTTTTTCCGAGGATTTCAAGGAGTGTTGCTGGAGGGAATGAACCGGCATCTTTACCTGCCAGTTGTAGAACGAGGCGAGTAGCGTTTCTTGATACGGTCGAATCGTTTGATTTGCACAAATTCATCAAGAAGCTAGGATCCAGTTCAGGGAGATTTTCGGGATTCATGGCCAGCAGGGCATTGAGGGCGGCATTTTGCATACGAGGGTTGGAATCTTGGAGGAATTCCATGATTTGTTCCTCGCCGAGAAGTGCCCCGCCACCTTCTTGCAAGTTATTGCAAAGTTGGATTGCCTCTTGCTTTATATCCTGATTTGGATGATTTAATTTTTTCAAGAATAGAGATGTTGGTAGTTCATCCTTTATTCCTTCAAGCTGAACTGCATCAAGAAAAGCCAAGGTACTAGCTTGGACTTGCATGGAGGGACTCTTGATATCAACTCGCAGCATTGCTAAAATCCTGTCCACGAGTGCTGATTCCTTCAGTACATGTTTCCATAGGTGCTGGAGTGATCCATAAAACGCGCATCGTGTTTCCAAGCTACCATTCTCGACGGCGTCCAAAACTCGCCCCATGTCAACACGTTCCAAGCCATTCTCGTTCAATAATCCGAGCACTTTTAATAATTTGATCTTCTTCTTGCTCGGAGAAGAAACGACGTGCTCGTTGAATAATTCCGCGACTTGAGAAGGATCTTCCCCTGCCATGATATTCAATAAAATACCCATTTCCTCCCGTATTTCCACGTGATCGGAATCCAACGATGCAATGACAGGCACAAAAGGGGCTTGCTTGAGCTTAGGGGGTGAAATTGCTTGGATGAATTTCTTGAGTATAGATGGCTTTCCCTCATCCTGCTTTTCGCCGGGTGGTGGAATGTATTTCATGCCATAACGCCTGTACATCTCCTCGAGATGAATTTTGGCTTCCTTCCTGAGGATAGGATTTCGGTGTCTCAAAAGGTTAATAAGCGGTTTGGGATTAAGCCGATTCCTGGCAACCATCATGATAGATGTGATCACGTTCTGTCGATATTGGCTTCCCCGGTTCAGGAAATAATAGGTCACGAATATGACGAACACGACCTTCTGGATCATGGCGACTGGAATCATGAACGCTGGATGGAATAACTGGTTGATTTCCGCATCGGTGCCATTGAAAGCAAGCTTCAGGTCTTGCAATAACACGCCAGGTTGCTTGACATAAAAGTTCAGGAATATGTTCATGGCAAGTGATGCGAAAAGGTAACCTGCTAGCAGGATCTCGGTAAATTTGTATTTCACCTGCTTCTTCCAATACTTGTTGTAATACCCTACGAGGACCAATAAAATGTTCGTGATGGTTGATACTAGGAAAGAAAACCCGATCTCGTTGGTTGCGGGGGAGTTGGTAGCTGCACGAACCAATAGCTCTATCATTCCTTGAAGTGAGAGGTAAGAATTCACGTAAACATATATCATGATGGGGACTGCAAGGATGGCAACCGGGTTGCTCTCGAATTTCTCCCCGAATTCTTTCTTGTTATCAAACAGGGTGTAAAATAACCGGTCTTTTTCCAAGATGTTGTAATAATGGAGATTCACACCCCAAAAATACCCGTCCGAACCGAACTTGGAAAGCGTGAAAACGGGAAATGCCTGGGCGAGGGTGAGCGTGGTTACAAGGAATGAGACATTCACGGTAAGTTGGAGGATCATGGGCAGTAACAGGAAGATCGAAAAATATAAACCGATGGCCACGATACCCCGGATCACCTTGCTTTCTGCCTTCTTGGTCACGTGCCTGCCAAGCAGGTCTTGATAGGAGAATACCGAGTTACCCTTGTAATCCAAGGCAAGCCACAGGAACTCCAAGAGTGGAAACACCATCAGGATCCCATATAACATCATGAATATTCCAATGGTGATGGCTGGTGTCAGTACAGGTTGCACGGTGGTGGAAATGGAGGCGATAGCTGCCGAACTATACTGAATACCGATGGATACCCCAAGGGTTGCACTGGCGGAAAAGATAAATCCAAACAGGACGGAGAGCACGTGGTCAAGATGTGTCAATCCTTTTTCCTTGATAACCTTGATTTCCTTCCTGATGATGATGTATCCGATGACCAAGAATGCCGAGAAAACAAGCAATAAGATGAATGCCACCCACGAGAACCCGCCGACCTGAAAGATGTTCCAGAAGTTCATGGTTTTTTCACGACCCGAATCATGTGTCCCATTACCATTGCTGGCGATCGCTTCCCGGAAAGAAAGCGATACCAACCTTTTGAGTTTTCGTGCTTTTTCCGGGAGTCGTTCGGAAGCTTTTTAATCGGTGTGGGGAACTTTTCCTTGCCACCATGAATTCAAGAACGGGTATTAATCGCATGATAAATAGGTGAATTTAATGATGGAAGCGATCATGGCGAAATTGCGTGAACAGTTACATCGCGTGGAGCACGAGTACGAGATGAGGAAGGTAAAGGTGGTAGTACTCGAGCCAGTGCCCCGCATGGCATTACGTTTCATTGATTCGGAACCAACCCATATCGGTCCCTACGCCAGGGATGAGCAGGTCACCTTGCCCGCGTGGTTGATGAAGGTGCTGAAATCCACAGGACACGTCGTGTTGCACAAGGACGAGAGAACTGATGAGCATTATGAGTTGAATGATGAATCACGCATTGGCAGGATACCACGCCATTTCTACGCCCTCACGCTTGATTGGCTAGATTCCTTGGATAAATTGGTAGCAAAAGGTATGCTTTCAGCCCAAAATAGCAAGAAACTGAAATCCAGATTCATATCGTTCCAAGGCAGGCGTTTCAAGATGATCATGGATTCCATCGCGATACCAAGATCCACCATTGACAAGAAGCTCTCCGATGAGGAGAAAGCCATCGCAGCCATCATGCGGGCTCTCGTGGAAGAATGGGAACGCGTGGTCTTGAAACGTGAATGAAGGAATTAATCAGACACTCGCATTAAATGTCCCTTCTTATTCTTGATGACGAGCCCCTCCTGGTTCAACCTCTGGACGAGTTCCTTTACCTCTTCATCCCCGAAATCCTCGAAGGCAGCACGCTCCAGTAATGAATCCATGGACACTGGCTTGTTATCATTTTCTTCTTGGATATTCTTGATGATTGTCAGGATCTGCTTCATCTTTTGGGTTTTTGACCGTGGCCTGCCAAGTTGTATGGCGTCAACATCGAATGTTTGTCTATCCTCGTCCCAACCGACCTGTTTCATGGAATATTCTTGCAATCCAATGATTGCCTGCACATCCTCAACGAGGATTTCTTTCCTGAGAGCCATCTTTGCATGTGCTTCGCTGAGTCGAATCATGCCTTCCAGCGTCCGTGCAACGATGGGTATGGGTGCTTCATCGTCATCTTGTGCCGACTTGCGCATTCTCAGGTAAAAATCCTTGATCTTTGCAGCAGCCTCGGGCGTGAGCACCGGTTCGCATTCTGCCCTGGCATACGCGATGTATTTTTTCAAAAATTGCAAGTTTAATGCAGGGAGAATACTTTCCGATTCCTCCTCGTTCAGCTTCTCCTCGGGCATGTGTAATTTTAAAATGTGCTCGGCAACCTTTGAATCGCTTTCCTTATGCGGGACATCTATCACGATGAATAGTAAATCAAACCGGGAGAGAATCGATGGTTGCAGGTTGATGTTTTCGCTTGCAGGTAGGCTATCATCATATCGTCCCAGTTTAGGGTTTGCCGCGGCAATGATGGATGTCCGCGCGTTCAAGGTTGCCACGATTCCAGCCTTGGCAATGCTGACGGTATTGTGCAAGATCACTGCACTAGAGATGAATGAGTGCGTTGGTTCGACGGTGATATCATAGACCCACGGGGTGTAGTAATCTCCAATGTTTTCGATTCTTTTCACACCGATGACTTGATTCCAGAGGATATTCCCATGGTTCTTTTTCGATATCCACATCTGCGGTGGAATTGGCCCACGTCTTCTATTTTCACGGATCTCGATCTTGTCATTAACGGGCAAATCTGCCATGAAATTATCCTTAAAGAACACCTCAAGAGATTCACCATTGATGTACAAGTTGCAGGAACCATCGTGGCCATCACGGATGATGTGGGATTGTATCCCGAGTTTCAAGAGGAGATCTTGGTAATCGTTACCTAACTGATCAGTGGCAATCTTGTAATACACGCCCGCGGTTCCCATGATGCTATCTTGCAAGAAAGCTCCAATGAGGAATTCTCGGGCTACGAGGGAACTCGCCCCCATCACCTTGGTAGGAATCCTCCTACACGGCGCCTTCTCCATCATTCGTGGAAAATTCAGCTTCAACCATCCTACCAATTCAGCAGAGGAAAACTGAAGTTTTACAAAGTTTTCTTCGTGGATCTTGGTGGAGGGCACGACTTGGAACGTTTCTTCAACCAAGCTGGCAATCTCATTCAACATTCCACCATCCTTGCGTGGAATACAAATTTCAATCTTTGATCCTTGGTGAACACGTCCATGCATCGTAAACGATCCAAGAATGCGTGCAAGGGGAAGGGTGAGAGATTCAGGTTTATAGGTTTTACTGGGCTGTGAACCTAATGAGGAGGGATGTTGGATTAATTCCATTGGTACCGCAGAATTAGGAAGGTACCGTGGTACTGGCACGAAATCTCCAGTTTTTATTTCTCGCGCTTCTCTTGTAATAATTTCTTCCTTTCTATGCACATACACGGGATGTTCGGGTGTCACGGTAACGCGACGGCCGTTTGAAAACGAAATTTCATAGAAATGATCAGGTGCCTTGTGACGGCTCACCCGGTCGGTGTGGATTTTGGTAATCTCCTTGAAATCCGTCGTGTACACGCTAGATCCAGCATGACGGAGTATTTCACAATTAATTCCTTGGATAATCTGGGTTTCATTATCCTGCATTAATGAATCAACAAAATCGCCAATCATGACACGATTTCCATCTGCGAGAAGGATCTCGGTTGAAGGATGATACGATTGTTGTTCCATGGCTTCATGGATGGCTACCCTGTCCGCGTGCTTCATCTTGTCAAATTCATCGATTGCTGCCAAGCCTCCATCTGCAAGTACCAATGCTCCTGCTTCAAGTACCATTCCACCAGTTGATTCATCCCGCAAGACGGCAGCGGTTAACCCCGCAGCGGTGCTTCCCTGGCCCGACGTGTAAACAGCGCGAGGAGCCAACTTCGAGACAGATTTTATGATCTGGCTTTTTCCAGTACCAGGATCACCCATGACCAACACGTGAATATCACCACGTATCTTATGCCCGGTGCTTTTTGTCTTATGAACTCCGCCAAACAGGACCAACGCGGCTGCAAGCTTGATTTCATCATGACCGTAAATATCGGGGGCGATGGATTGGACGATATTATCATGGATTTTGGGATCCGCGGCTACCTTATAAAATTCCTTTTCGTCCTCTTGGGTGATTTCCATGGATTCGTTATCCTCGTCTTCAGAGTAAATATTGTTCACGTGCATGATTTTGTGAAAAACCCTGAGCGCTTTTCGGTTTCGAGAGACGGGAACGATCTTGATCACGCCTATAAGGGTTACCCTGTCCCCGGGCCTACAAGTATCGACAAGATCATCAAGGAGGAGGCAATCGAGGAACCGTGGTACGTTTCCAGAAGTTAGTTCATCCGGTTTCTCTTGGACCCTGATTTGTTGCCAATCCCTGAAATCCGAATGCTTTCCAAGCAACCTGAAATCGCTATTCTTGGATGCCTTGCATCCACCAACATTACACACAGCGGGATATGTCAATTCAGTGTCCATTTGAGCGATGGAATGCCGTGCACCGCATAATTTACACTCGAATGTGGCGATCGTGATTTGTGGCTCAACATTCGTCGTCCGTATAAGTGATCCCGAGATGGAAAGCAATCGTTCCATGTGCCTTGACCGTATCTTGCGGAGCTTTACCTTGTAATGCTTGCTCAGGTTCGAAAATCTCAGGAAATACTTCCCCTTCAGACTGATGGCTCCCCCGCTTTGCTCGTGCAAGAGGTTTACTAATGCTTGATTTGCCTTCTCGAGGTACTCGTCGGGATTCTCGTGAAGATCTCGAGCCAGTTGTATATCGAACTTGATCAGGTGTTCAAAATCAACAAGAAGCGATATGGAATCCTCTGCTATCATTGCCTTAATCTTGGTAAGATATACGAAATTGCCTGCAGGGTACTCGAACATCCTGAGGAAATCCTCGAACCTGGCGATCGGATCCTGTGGGATGGTCGGCCCTAAATCATCATTTAATACCACGGGGATTGCACCATCTTACACCCGAGGGAAGTTTCGTCGAGCTTCCCACGAGGCGTGAGTTGTAAGTAATTGCCCGGTGGATAAAAGGGCTCTTATTAGAGCAAGCTATTATTATTTCCGGGTCATGAGCTCGTTTATATCCTTAATACCCGGTAAATAACTAAAATGAACCCGGTCCACGGAATTTTTGAAAGTTAGCTGCATTTCAAGCTTGAAGCACGTGGACCGCCGTGGTGGGACAGGCTTTTTCGCACGCCTTGCAAGCTTTGCATTTATTGATGCGTTCCTTATGAATCAATACCGAACCGTTTGCCAGGGAATACAATGAATAGGGGCACGCGTCGATGCATGAATGGCACGTGTTCGGATCTTGGCACTTCATGGAATCTATTTGGATATCCATGGTGTCCCCCTCGTAAATGCTCACGACGGTGATGGCATTCACCGGGCACACGTGGATGCAAGAAGCGCATGCCTTGCATTTCTTGTAATCGACGAACCGGTGAGAGCCCCGGAAAATTATTGCATCATTGCTGCAGGCTTCCAAGCACCTGCCACATCCCCTGCAAGTATTCTCATGGATCACCATGGGCAGGAATCGTTCACGTGCCATGGGATTCAAAAAAGCAGGCAAATTCCAAAAAACATGCGGTAATATTCTAAAAGTTGGAAAGAGAGATGATTTCATATCTCCAGTTTGAGTTTTTCCCGCTCCAATGCCTTTGCTTCTACCATTGCCGCCTCGAACACGTCGATCGGGAACCTGTCGTGGAGCTTGGGATTCAATTTGCAACCCAACTTGGCAGCCTTGTACAATCCCTTAGCAAAGATGCTTAACGG